>JBGVHJ010000001.1:0-9233 GCA_045122255.1 Eubacteriales bacterium
AGTGGTGGATGAGGAGATAATTTGCAGATTTATGATGTGGTTCTTCAACCAACCTCACCCGTAACAATCCATTTTAGAATAACGCTTTTGGTGAATTTCTTTAAAGACGGTTTATCATTGAAAGGGCGACCTCCTCATCCACCACTTCGTGGTCCCCCTTCCCCGCTGGGGAAGGCTTAACACACCGATAAATCAAAATTTGAACTACAATCAAACACAAAAGGCGGATCGCTCGATCCGCCTTTTGCATATTAAATTTCAATTATTCAACCGAAATGATATAATCGTAGAGAGGCTGACCGCCCGAGAGCACTGCGACCTCGCAACCGCCTCCGACCTTATCGGAGATCATTGTGGCAACCGTGTTCGCGGTATTCTCGTCGATGCCCTCACCGTAGAACACTGTGACGAAGCTGGCACCCGTCATTCCACGGCAGAGCTGCTTCATACAAGCCATACTGTCGTCGGTAACGCAGGCGATCTTATTCTCAACAAGTCCCAGGAACTGTCCCTTGCGGATCTTGAAGCGGTCGATCTCGGTGTCTCTTACCGCATAGGTGACCGACATAGAGGTAACCATCTTCCAAGCGTCGTTCATCTGCTTTTCGGCAACCTCCGCTTCGGCATCGGGATCGAAGGCAAGCATTGCGCTAAATCCCTGGGGCACGGTCTCGGTAGGAAGAACGATAACGCGCCTTTCGGTGATGATCTCGGATGCCTGACGGGCAACCATACAAATATTCTTATTATTGGGCAGAACGAAAACGTACTCCGAGGGAGTCGCGAGCACCGCGTCGATAATATCCTGGGTGCTGGGGTTCATAGTCTGTCCGCCGGTGATGATATTGTCCACACCAACGTCCATAAACGCCGCGGCAATGCCCTCGCCCATACATACGCTGACGAATCCGTACTTCTTCTCGATAGCTACCGTCTTTGGCTTGACCTCTCCGCCTGCCTCAGCCGCTTCCTTGGTAAGAGCGGTGTGCTGATTTCTCATATTCTCGATCTTGACGGTTGCAAGACTTCCGAATTCGATAGCCTTCGTAAGAACCGCACCGGGATCGTTGGTATGTATGTGAAGCTTGATGATGCTTTCATCGTCCACAAATACCGCGCTGTCGCCGATGCTCTTTATAAACTCGTAAAGCTCACCTGACGTGTCCTCTCCGAGATATTTTTCATTTTTATCAACGATGCACTCCGTACAATAGCCAAAGGTGATATCCTCGGAGTTGAAATCCGAGAAGTTTGCGCCCTCAGGCTCTGCGGGAACGTCGCTTTCACTTGCGGGAGCATTATGCGCCGCGTAAGGATTGCCGAGAAGAGCCGATTGCATACCCTCAAGCACGCATACGAATCCTGCGCCGCCCGCGTCAACTACTCCCGTCTGCTTAAGAACGGGAAGCATCTCGGGGGTCTCTGCAAGCGCGCGTCTTGCACCCTCAAGCAGTACCTCGAAAAGCTCGGTCTCGCTGATGCCGTTGTTTGCAAGATAAGCCTTTTCAGCCTCCTCGCCCGCAACTCGCATAACGGTAAGAATAGTTCCCTCAGTGGGCTTCATTACCGCACGGTAAGCCTCGGTAGTGCCTCGCTTGAATGCCGCCACAAGTCCTTCGGAGTCAGCCTCCTCAACACCCTTCAGCGCCTTGCCGATACCTCTGAAGAAAAGCGAGAGTATCGCGCCCGAGTTTCCTCTTGCACTTCTGAGCATAAGTGCCGCAACCTTGTCGGCGCAAGCACCTACGGGAAGGTTCTCCTCCGACTTGCCGACGGTACTCATCGTAAGGCTCATATTGATACCCGTATCGCCGTCCGGCACCGGGAAAACGTTCAGATTATTTATTTCTTCTTTTTTATCGCTGAGCATTGCCGCGCCCGAAAGCACCATGCTGCGATATAACTGTCCTGTAATACCCATTAAAAAATCTCCATTCCGCCGAGAAGTCCCGGTTGATTTTGATAATGTTTTCGGTCTAAAACACTGTGCTCTTCAAAGGGGCATACCAAGCCGCACTCAAGGAGCAACGCCGTATCGAAAGAAATACGCGTCTTTTAAATTTTAAATTGCTTCGGTAAGACGATGGATTTTTTTCGAGACAAGGCGCACCAAAGAAAGCAAGGCGCAGACGTAGTTTCCCTACGTCAAGCCGCTTTCGAGGAGCAACGCCGTATCGGAAAAATACGCGTCTTTTAAATTTTTAATTGCTTCGGTAAGACGATGGATTTTTTTCGAGACAAGGCGCTTCGCCGTTAGGCAAGCGGTCAGCAAGCCGTGGCTTGCGTATCGCACCAAAGAAAGCAAGGCGCAGACGTAGTTTCCCTACGTCAAGCCGCTTTCGAGGAGCAACGCCGTATCGGAAAAAATACGCGTCTTACAAATTATCTTTCAGTTCCGAGGAAGAACAGCGCAACAGTTCCCGGTCCTGAATGCGCTCCAACAACCGGTCCGATCTCGCTGATAAGAATGTCGGTGGTGCCAAGCTCCTCGGTGATCATGTCCGCAAGCTTCTTTGCATCGTCGTAGCAGTCGCCGTGGCTGATGTAAACGGTCTGCTTCGCAGGCTCGGTAGCCGTAGCCTTCATTTTGTCAAGAAGCGCCTTGATAGAGCCCTGTCTGCCGCGAACCTTGTCCATGCTGATAAGCTTACCCTCGTTGTCAACGTGAAGCACAGGCTTGATCTGAAGCATAGTTCCCACAACTGCGGTAGCCGCCGAAACTCTGCCGCCGCGCTTCAGGAAGAAAAGGTCCTCAACGGTGAACCAATGGCAGAGATGAAGCTTAGTTTCCTCAACGAATGCCGCAACGGAATCGATGTCAGCACCCTCGTTCTTCTTGTCAACGGCAAGCTTTACCATAAGTCCCTGACCGAGAGACGCACAAAGCGAATCGACAACGACTATCTTGCTGTCGGGATATTCCTCCATAAGCTCCTCAGACGCGTTTTTAGCCGCCATATAGGTGCCCGAAAGTCCCGAAGAAAAGGCAATATAAAGCACGTCCTTGCCCGATTCAACAAGGGGCTTGAAATAGTTGGTAAAGGTATCCATATTTATTGCAGAGGTCTTCGCTCCGTGCTTTGCGCGGAGATACGTGTAAAACTCCTTGATATCGATCTCATCACTGAGCTTGAGATTATCCTCCATATTTACCTCGAGGGGAATAACGGTAACTCCCATGCTTTCCGCAAGACCTACGGGAAGATCGCCCGCAGCGTCCGTTAAAATTACAAATTCATTCATAACGTTAAACCTTTCTTTACGTTTTATTCGATAAACGTCAGGAGAGACACTCTCTCCAAGACCTCAAAATGCACATACTTATCAATTAATTATACAACATTTTTTGCGAAAAGTCAATGCCTTGCGGTAAAATATAGGAAAATCAATTCCAACAAAAATTATTTGCCCTAATAGTGTAATTTACACATATTATATTGACAAGCTTTAAAGAATTACATTTTTTGTTCATAATTGGTGTCAAATTCGACCTTGACAAAAGCATAAGGATATGGTAGAATTATTTATGAAATATTAGAGCTATAAGGACACAAAATGACAGTTATAATTGCGGAAAAGCCGAGCCTTGCGCGAAATATCGTTGCGGGCATTACCGAAAACGGCGGCGGAGCTATGGCGAAAAAAGGCGGATATTTTGAGGGTGGCGGCTACATCGTTACGTGGGCGTTCGGTCACCTTTTTTCTTTATGCGATATTGAAGATTACACAGGCGGAGATCCCGGCGCAAAATGGACGTTGGACTCGCTTCCCTGCTTTCCCGACGAATTCAAATACAAATTGAAGGTTGGAGCAGACAAAAAGGTTGACGCGGGAGTCGAGAAGCAATTTGAAACCATCAAATATCTTTGCCTCCGCAAGGACGTTGACACTATCGTAAACGCGGGAGACTCCGACCGCGAGGGAGAGATCATCATCCGACTTTGCGTTATGAACACGGGCGCGCTCGCCGACCCCAAAAAGTGCTTCAAGCGACTCTGGCTTCCCGATCAGACTCCCGAGACCGTCGGAAAGGCTCTTGCCGAGATGAAGGACGAGGTCGAATACCAAAATCTTGCCGACGAGGGCTTCGCAAGAACCTATATCGACTGGCTTTACGGTGTTAATCTGACGAGATACGCTACGCTGAAGAGCGGCACTCTGCTCCGCGTCGGTCGCGTTATCGTGCCCATAGTCAGAGCTATCTACGACAGAGATATGGCGATCAGAAATTTTGTGCCCGACGTTTATCTTGCGGTCGCTTCCAAGGAAGAGACAAAGGGCGAGGAGATCGAGCTTGTCAGCAAGGAAAAATTCGACAAGGACAAGAGACGGGATGCCGAGGCACTATGCGAAAAATACAACGCGAGCAAGGCTGTCGTTCTTTCAAAAAAGACAAAAAAAGAGACGGTAAATCCCGGAAAGCTCTTCTCGCTTTCAAAGCTTCAGAGCCTTCTCGGAAAGAAATATAAAATGTCGATGGCAGAAAGCCTCGCAATCGTTCAAAAGCTTTACGAGGAAGGCTTTTTGACCTATCCCCGTACAAACTCCGAGTATCTCGCCACCAATGAAAAGGACAAGATCAGGAAGATAATACACAACATCAAAAACGTGGGTTATCCCGTAGTCTTCAAGGATAAAAAGACAATTTTTGACGACTCCAAGATCGAGAGCCACTCGGCTCTGACTCCCACGTATAAGATACCTAAAAAGGAACAGCTCTCGGAGAAGGAAATGCAGGTCTATCAAACGGTTTTCCGTCGCTTCGTTTCGGTTTTCTGCGAGGAAGAATGCATCGCGCAGAAGAGCGAGATAGTTATCGACGTGGGCGGCTACGAGCAGTTCACGCTCAAGGGAATGGTCATAATCCAGCGCGGATTTTTGCGCTTTGACGACTCTGAGCGAAAGGACAAAATATTGCCTCCGCTTGAAAAGGGTGACGAGGTCAACATCAACTTCACACCCACCGAAAAGCAGACCTCTCCTCCCCGTCACTACACCATAGAAACGCTTAACAATTATCTGAAAAACCCCTTCCGTGAGGACAAGGCGGCGCTTGCCGAAAAAGAAAAGCTTGCCGTCGAAAACAGCGATCCCGATGCCGTTTCCGAAGAAAACGAAAGCGACGATGAGGATTACAGAGCAATCTTCGAGGGTCTTGAGCTTGGAACAGAAGCAACAAGAACCGGAATCATCGACAACGCGCGGAAATCGGGCTATATTGAGCTGAAAAAGGACGTTTACACCATTCTCCCCGGCGGCGAATACCTTATCGAGCAGCTCTCGCAGATGAACATTTCAATGGACAAATACAAGACCAGCGTGCTCGGTCAGGCACTTAAAAAGGTCTTCCGCGGAACGATCACGGTGGGAGACTCGGTCAAGCAAGCCGAGGACGAGATAAGCGAGGTATTCACACGCAAAGAGGTCGACGTTGAGCACGACACCGATACGGGATTTTACGGCGACATTGTCGGAAAATGCCCTCTCTGCGGCAAGGACGTTGCCAAGGGTCGCTACGGATATTCCTGCACGGGATACAAGGACGGCTGCAAATTCCGCTTCGGTAGCTTTATCTGCGGCAGGGCGATATCTCTGAGCAATGCCCGTCTGCTTTTGGAGGAAGGAAAAACGGCTGAGATCCAGGGATTCAAGTCCAAAAAAGGCGACAGAAGCTTTAACAGTCGCCTGATCCTTGAGGACGGCAACGTAATTTTTGAGAAAAAGCAACCTACAAGAGAAAAGCCTGCCGAAACCGAGCTCCTCGGAGCTATCGCGGGCACATGTCCCGTCTGCGGCAAAAACGTGATACGAGGAAAATACGACTACGGATGCATGGGCTACAAGGAAGGCTGCGCCTTCCGCATAGGCGGAGAAATATGCGGACGAAGCATCTCCCTCCCCGAGGCTCAGGCTCTGCTTTCATCGGGGATCACCCCCACGCTTCAGGGCTTTGTTTCAAAGACCGGAAAAGCCTTTTCCGGAAGGCTTAAGATCGACGGCGACCGCGTGGTTTTCGATTTTTCCTGATGACAATAATCAAGCTCACAATCGAACCGATTCCCATTAAATTTCCTTTAAAATTTCTTATAAATTTTATAAAATCTTATTGACAAGATTTTTTTACTATGATATAATGTATTTGAATAATATTAAACCAAAAAACAGGAGGATCATGACACATGAACAAAAAACTTATTGCAATTATTTCCGCAGTTGCACTTGTAGTTGTAATCGCTATCGTTGCTACCTTCGTAGCATGCGGTAACAATAACAACAACGAAGAAGAAACCACAACCGACCCCAAGATCGACGTTCCCGGCGACGGCGAAGAGGATTCCGGCAACGGCGGAAACCAGAACCCCACCGAGCTCACCTTCACCGATTGCACCCCCAAGGATATTTACATTCTTCACGCTAACGGCGCGCTCAACCTCAGAAAGGCTCCCGACTACACCGCAGAGAGCGTTAAGGTTTCCGTAAACAACGGCACCAAGCTTTCCAAGATCGCTGTAAGCAACAATGGCGAATGGTTCAAGGTAATGTACAACAACGAGGTTTGCTACGTTGTTGCTAAGTACACCACCGAGCTCGCTGATCTTGACGCAGGCTTCGTAGCAGTTGAAAAGACTCTCGTAAGCAAGGGATCTCTCAAGATCCGCATCGAGCCCATTATCAACGATAAGGAAGCTATCGGCTTCTACGCTGAGGGCGACGAGATCACCGTAGTTATGGAGAACACCGCAGAGGGCTGGTACAAGGTTAAGTTTGTTAACGTAAACAAGGATGAGACTTTCGGATACATCAAGTCCGGTAAGGATAACTTCGTAGGCAACAAAGAGGAGACCTCTTCCGAGTCCGACTCCGTTGAGTCCACCGAGGAAACCGAAAACGAAAACAAGGAGCCCGCTGAGGCAGGCAAGTAATTTTCAATAAAAAAATCGGACAGAGCTCATCTGTCCGATTTTTTTATTATTTTTTGCCCTTGCTTCCCTTTTTCTTTTTGTCGGTGGAAAAGCCGAACCTGCCGATCTTTTTTCCCAGCTCGAAATATTCGCCGTGGGCATAAGCGGCAAGACCTGCCTTCTCAAGGTGGAGCTTTCCTTCCTTGTCGAGAAGCGACTCGTCCACGTCGACCGCAACGATATCTGCCATAAACATATCGTGAGAGCCGAGAGGGATAACGTCGGTCACCTTGCATTCAAGCGAAAGGGGACACTCGGCAATAAGAGGGGCTGAAACCTCGGTCGCCTCCTCACGCGTCAGATTGCACTTTGCAAACTTGTCCACCTTAGCACCGGTATAGATGCCGCAATAGTCCGCCGCCTTAACGAGAGACGCGGGGGTAAGATTTATAACGAATTCGCCGCTTTCCTTTATTATATTATAGGAATGTCTCGTGGGTCTGACCGAAATATAGGTCTTGGGTGGGATCGTGTTGGTAATTCCCGTCCAGCCGATGGTGATTATATTTGATTTTTCCATATTTCCTACCGTCACCATAGTCGGCGGCAGGGGGGCGACCAATGTGCCGCCGCGCCATTTGATCTTTGCCATATTATAACTCCTGTAATAAATATGCATATTTCATGCATAAAGTATGCATATAATATAACATATATCGGCGAGAATGTCAAGTTTTTTTCGCTTTTCTATTGACAAATCGTTCTTTTTTTGCTATAATACAACAAACCGAAGAGAAAGAAGAGTAGTTCAATTCCCTTTTCCACAGAGAGTCGCGGGTGCTGAGAGCGCGGCGAAAAAAGTTGACCGAATGGGCTTTCGAGGGCAAACAGAACGCGCAATGCGTCAGTATGGGCGACGGCAGGCACCGTTATGCCAAAAGTGGCATTTGCAATTCGGAACGTATTTGCGAAAATATTTTTCGCAGACGAGGCGCACCGAAAACAATTTGCAAACGCAACGTGGGTGGTACCGCGGATTTTTCTATATGAAAATTCGTCCCCGACAGATAGATTTCTGTCGAGGGATTTTTTATTTTTAAATATTATTTAAAGTGAGGATAAAATTATGTTTCAGGACACACCTATTTCCTATTCCGGCGTTCAGCCCAGCGGAAATCTGACTATTGGAAACTATCTTGGCGCGATCAAGAATTTTTCAACCTATTCCGAAAAATACAAGTGCTTTTACTGCGTTGTTGACGAGCACGCTATTACCGTCCGTCAGGTGCCCGCAGACCTTCGTCGCCGCACCTACGAGACCTTGGCTCTCTATATGGCTTGCGGTCTTGATCCCGAAAAGAACACTCTTTACGTTCAGTCGCACGTCAAGGAGCATGCCGAGCTTGCATGGATCCTTAATTGCTTCACAGGCTTTGGCGAGCTTTCAAGAATGACTCAGTTCAAGGACAAGAGCCAGAAGCATGCCGACAACGTAAACGCAGGTCTTTTCACCTATCCCGTGCTGATGGCATCGGATATTCTGCTCTATCAGACCGACGTAGTTCCCGTGGGCATCGACCAGAAGCAGCACGTTGAGCTCTGCCGCGATATAGCAACCCGTTTCAACGCTATCTATCCCGACACCTTCACAATTCCCGAGCCCATTATGGCGAAGAGCGGTGCGAAGATAATGTCTCTTGCCGAGCCCACCAAGAAGATGAGCAAGTCGGATGAGAACACCAATGCGGTGGTCTACATTCTCGACGACAGAGACACGATCATCCGCAAGTTCAAGAGAGCCGTTACCGACTCCGACACCTGCGTAAAGTACGCGGAAGGCAAGGACGGCATAAACAACCTTATGACCATCTATTCGGTATTCACCGGCAAGACTCTCGAGGAGATCGAGCGCGAGTTTGAGGGCAAGGGATACGGCGACTTCAAGATGGCTGTGGGCGAGGTATGCGCAGACGCGTTAGCACCCGTTCAGGACAAATTCAAGACCTTTATGTCCGATAAGGCACAGCTTGAGGCGCAGATGAAGAAGGGCGCAGAGGAGGCAAGCTACGTGGCTCGCCGCACACTCTCCAAGGTTCAGAAAAAGCTTGGATTCGTTCAGATAAGATAAAATTCAGAGGAGCCGCACGCGGCTCCTCTTTTGTGTTTCAAATTTTGATTTGTCGGTGAGTTAGCGAGGCAGATTTACGTGATAGGCTCCCTTGTGTAAAGGGAGCTGTCAGCGAAGCTGACTGAGGGATTGTTTTGCTGTGAAATGTTACTTTTACAATCCCTCCGTCTCGCTACGCGATCCACCTCCCTTTACACAAGGGA
>JBGVHJ010000002.1:0-4021 GCA_045122255.1 Eubacteriales bacterium
TATTACGGTATTGTTCTACGGTATAATAACTAAAGCAGTTTACTATTGCTTTGTATGTTCTTATTATTTCATCGTAGCTTGAAAAGTTCGCAAAATGCTCGGGATTTGCGTGCGTGGGCGGATCATCAATGTCCGTGGTGCTACGGTGGTTCAAAATATCGCAGGCGGAAAGGGAAAAGACGAACAGTATTGATAAAATGATGGCGACAAGACGTTTCATAGTTTTTCTCCTTATTAATTTATTTACCACCGGCCACGATAGACCAATTTTTCAGGTCTTGGGAAGAGTATTCAAAGTATTCATAGAGTTGATTTTCGTACGAATCTCCGGTTAATACTCTGACGCAAAGATAATACTCTCCGTTTTCGCGTACAAAGTCATATACTTCGGCGTCAAGTAAACGACTATGCGTCGGAAACTCAATATTTTCCCAATTTACTCCGCCGTCGACAGTGATATAGGTTCTGTCGGAAACTCCATCTTCACCGGCATAGTATCGCCCTGAAATCAGTCCGACATTGTCGTTTATCATTTTAGCGCATAGAATTCGTTCTTTCCAGTTGAGTACGGGCGGCTTTGCGACGGTTATAGGTTGCCAGCTTTTTCCACCGTTATCGGTTTTTAAAAATACGTCCAATTGAACGTCGAACGTATTGTCAACTCCCCCGAATGAGAAGAAATATCCCTTTTGCGGATTTAAAAAATAATAGCCTGTGTATGTGTCTTCTGCGTAAAAATTACGATCCTTCAGCTCAGGAAGAGAGGCAACGACGGAATTTATGATATCATCCTTTTTAATAGATTCTATAAACGTCCAACTTACGAGGTCTGTGGATGAGAAACGGAGACATTCGTATCCTGTATCCGAGTTAGGATCAAAGGTATAAGCTTTGATGTGGAGAAAATATATACCGTTTTCGTGTGTAAGGTCATAGGCTTCGCCTTCTAAGTAAGTTACAAGATCGCTTGAATCCTCGCTGTAAACGTAGGGAGCATCCTTGGGAAGCGCGATTTTCGTCCAGGTTTTGCCGCCGTCCTTGGTGACATAGGTGTGATTTGAAAAATTTGCATCAGCCCAATATACGCCGGAAATAAATCCAACGTTTTCATCAAGCATCTGAGCACACGCTATGTGCTCTTTCCATCCCATAGATGCAGGGATCTGAATATCCTGCTTTGCCCAAGTCCTTCCGCCGTCTTCGGTTTTCAGAAGATATACGAGTCGGTTTTCGGAGCCGAAAAACTTAAATTGGAAGAAATATCCCGTGGTTTCATTTATAAAGTTATATGAACGAGGGTATTCGTCCTCGTAGAGAATACTGTGATCTATTAAAGAAGAGACTGAATTTACAATATCATCTTCCGATAACTCGGGAAGCGTGTTGATTGAACTTTCTGTTTCTTGGTCGTTGGTTTCGCCGATGCTATTTGACGTGTCACAGGCTGAAAGGATGAGCAAAAGTAGAGCGATGAGGAAGATGGCGGCAAGACGTTTCATTTTTATCTCCTTTTAAGTATTTTTATTAGTCTTATTTTTTTGAAAGAAAAGAGAAATGCGGTCAATAATGAGATCAAGCACAATTGTAGGTATAAAGGTTGAAATGCGGCTTCAAGTGCCCGATCAATATGAAATCTTGTTTCCATATCGTCTTTGTCCCAAAATCCTGCAATAAGCATCGTGCATATCAGAGACAGAGGTATTATTATCGTTATAATGAGATCAAACAGCCTGTCCGACGGTGAAAAATTACTGATTATTGCAGCGGTGACTAAAACCACCGCGAACATTATCAATGGTGATAATTCCAAAATTCTGCTGTCATCCAAAATCTCAAGCAGGATGAAAATAATAGGGAAGGCAATAAAAGGCGAAGAGTAATAAATAACTTTTTTTATGAAAGCCTCCGTTATTTTACATTTATTTATATATGTATCTTTTTGTCGAAATTTGCAAAAGGGATAAAAATCGGGCGGCAGTTGTGCCGCCCGTGATATGCTTTTCAGGCAATTATCTTTTTATCTTACGTTTTTGATTGCTCTTGACTGTTTGAATGAAGACACATAAACTGTCAAATAATACTTTTTTCATTTTAAGCCTCTTTCAAATTAATATGCTGCGGTGTATCTCTGCTCGTCCGAAACACTGACTTTTTTTTGAATATCAGCGCCAAGCTCACGAAGCTTACCGGTGATATTGTAGTATCCGCGCTCGATCTTGTCGATGCCCGTAAGGGTGGAGGTTCCCTTGGTAGCGAGAGCTGCGATAACCATAGCCGCGCCGGCTCTGAGGTCGTGGCAGAGGAGGGGAGCTCCCGAAAGGGTTGCGCCACCGCGAATAACTGCGTGATTGGAGTCGACCTTGATGTCTGCGCCCATCTTTGCAAGCTCATCCATAAACTGGAAGCGGCTGGAGAAGATGTTTTCAACTATATCGGATGCGCCTTCAGCGAAGCAAAGCATTGCAGAGAACTGAGGCTGCATGTCTGTTGCAAAACCGGGGTAGGGCTGAGTGTTGATGCTGATGCCCTTGAGCTTGCCTGTGCTTTCAACGGTTATGTAATCGTCGCCAACGGTAACGTTAGCGCCTGCCTCCTCAAGCTTTGCGGAGATAGCTTCCATGTGCTTGGGGATAATATTTCTGACAGTAACCTTACCGCCGGTAGCGCCAACCGCTGCCATGAAGGTGCCTGCCTCGATCATGTCGGGAATAATGGAGTAACGGCAACCGTGAAGCTTTTCAACACCCTTTACCTTGATTACGGAAGTGCCTGCGCCCATGATGTTTGCGCCGCAGGAGTTGAGGAATACAGCCAGGTCAACGATGTGTGGCTCGCGAGCCGCGTTGTCTATAACAGTGGTGCCTTCTGCGAAAACAGATGCGAGAATAGCGTTGGCGGTTGCGCCAACAGATACCTTGTCGAAATAAATAGTGTTACCCACGATCTCATCGGACTCGACCTCGAGCCTGCCGTTCTTGTGGCAGCAGGTTGCGCCGAGTGCTTCAAATGCCTTCATGTGAAGATCGAGAGGACGGCTACCGATGCTGCATCCACCGGGATGGGGAACGCTGGATCTTCTGAAGCGACCAAACTCTGCACCGAGGAGGTAGGAGGATCCGCGGATCTTGCTTGCCATCTCAACGGAAGAGGTGCAGGGAACTATATTCTTGCAGTTGATCTCAACCGAGTTCTTGGTGAGGCGGTTGACCTTGGCACCCATAGAAGCCAGAAGGTCAAGAAGAGTCTCGATGTCACTTACGGGAGGGATGTTGTCAATAATGCAGCTCTCCTCGTTAAGAATGGTTGCGCAGATTATAGGGAGTGCGGCGTTTTTTGCGCCACAGATAGAAACGTTACCGTAAAGGGGATGTCCGCCGTTGATGATGATCTGATCCATAATTTGCCTCCGTGTGTTTTTCGCTCATGTGCGAATTTTGTAGTATTCTCTCTGCGCATATCGGATTCTTACATTTCTCGCCGTCGACCTGTGATTTTCAGCGTCGAAGGGAAGGGAATCTTGTTGATTTGCCTCGATGAGTGGGATGTATATATTATAGCACAAAACTGTATAAAAGTAAAGGGATTTTATGCATAATTAATAATTTGTTTACAATTAAAATTACCAATTTTTTACCAATTATTTTCCCAGATGTGCGGCGACATTTTTGAAATGACGACAAGTTCAAATGTTCTATATTTGCGGCAAATATAAGAAAATGCGAATAAAAAAAGAACAAAACATAAAAAAATAAATAAAAAACGAACAAAAATGAAATTTCATTCAAAAAATATGTCGTTATATCTATTGTCATATTTAGTGCGACATAAAAATGAATAATTATTCGGATGGTTTTGCATAATTTTCGCGCGATATTCGTATGATATTTGCATGATTTTTGCATGATTTTTGCATGATATTCGCATGATTTTTGCACAAAAATAGCGTCTCACAGACATTATATGCCGCGAAACGCTATTTTGACAAATATTTAGTTTTTTGGGGATCCCATTTTGGGGACCG
>JBGVHJ010000003.1:0-9786 GCA_045122255.1 Eubacteriales bacterium
TGCATTTACGTTATTGAGCGTAACGATTCCTCCGCTGACGTAGAACACGCCGCCCTGGGTTGCCGTGTTTCCGCTTGCGGTAAGACCGTTTACGGTAAGCTCGCCCGCCTGGGTCATATAGATCACGCCGTTATATTTAGCATTATTATTCGAAACAGTGGAATCGGTAATAGTTACCTTTGATCCCGCCTCGCGGATATAGATCGCCGCGCCGGTGCTTCCCTCGGAATTTTTGATCACGGTATTGTCCTTGATCTCAACGGTTGCGCCGAGAACGGCAATTGCTCCTCCGTAGTATGCGCCGGAGTTTCCGTCAAGGGTAACTCCAGACAGGAACAGGGTGTTATTATTGGTATAAATAGCTCCGCCACCCTCATTGCTTTTAGTGCCGGTTGCTTCATTGTTCTGAAGCTTTGTGCCAATAAGCTCGATCTTACAGTTGGTTCTTGCGCTTATAGCACCGCCCGCAAGCGCGGTGTTTCCGCTGAATACGCCTCCGGTCATTTGAAGTACCGCGCCTATCTTTTCTTCCCCTGAGGTCTGATAGCTGAGATAGATGGCACCGCCGTGACCGCTTGCGGAGTTGTTACTGAAGAGAGTATTATCACCAAGCACGGTCACCGTACTCTTGGTTGCATATATTGCTCCGCCGTGACCACCCGCAACATTATTATTTGCCGTAGCATTTTCAAGAGCGATCTCGCTTCCGGAGGAAAGGTACACAGCACCGCCGTTGCCATTGGCACTGTTATTTTCGAAGCTTACGGAAACGATCCTGATCTCTCCACCGGTTGCGCAGATCGCGCCGCCGTTGCCACTCGTGCGGTTTCCTGTAAACGCTACGTTTTCAACTGTCACGGATGCCTTGCTATCCGCATAGATCGCTCCGCCGTTGACCGCGCTGTTTTCAGTGCCTTCATCATCTCCGCCAAAGACGATTGCCGCATTCTCAGCAGGGATAAGAGTCAAGGTGGAATTATTGACGTAGAATACGCCGCCGTGACCCATGCTTCCTGCCTCATTTGCCGTCGCAGAGTTACCTGTTGCCGCCATAGACGTGATCGCCATCTCGGATTCGCTATGAAGCGCAATAGCGCCGCCCTTATGAGAGGTATTGCCGACAAAAGCTACGTTATCAAGCGTTGCGATCGCACCGGTATTATATATAGCTCCTCCACCGTATTCGGGATCGATAGCAGAGTTGCCTTCAAACACAGTGTTATTTACGCTATACTCATTCTGAGATATATAAAGTGCTCCACCGCGTGACGAGCTGTTGTTCTTGAAGGTAACTCCCTCGATCGAGAGGCTTGCATCTATAGTGACCGTCTCCTCGACAGGCTCGGTCGCTCCCTCGGGAATGACCTCAACGGTGTCGGTGTAGTCGTGAACCGATATTGCGCCGCCATAAGTACCCGAGCTGTTATTTTCAAATGTCGTTCCTTCGCCAATAGTCAAGGCTGCGCCCTCGATGGATATCGCACCGCCTCTATTCTCCGCTTCGTTGCTTTCAAAGGGTACTCCGATAACGCTGACGGAAGCGGCATTGATCGCCATAATAGCTCCGCCGTATTTAGCGCTGTTATTGCTGAACAGGTTTCCTGCAGGAACGGTTACCTTACCGCCGTCGGTATAGATCGCTCCACCCTTACTTGCATGGTTACCCTTGAAGCTACAATCCGCGAAACCGATCACCGCAGAGCCGCTTGCGTAAAGCACGCCTCCGTTTACCGCGGTATTATTTTCCGCGATCACCTTGTTAAGCGTTGTCGTGATCCTTGTAAGGTAAACCACACCGTTCATAGACGCGGTGTTTCCGGTAAGCGTCAGATCTTCAAGCTCGATCTCGCCTGCGCTCGCATATATAGCACCTCCGGTTCCGCCCGAGCTGTTGATTATGCTGACATTTTTCAGTACGGTTTCGCAGGTGTCAAGCTTCAATGTACCGCCGTAATATCCGGAAGCGTTTCCGTCCATTATTACGCCGATAATATTAAGCTTGGAATTATTGGCATATATAGCACCGCCGCCATCGGCAGTTCCAACCGCCGCCAAGGGTGCAGTATTATTTTTGAGCAGAACTCCGTTAACCGTCAGAACGCTTTCGCTTCTCGCACTTATCGCACCACCCGAAAGAGCAGTGTTTCCGATAAAGACCGTTCCTTCAAGCTTGAGCGTGCTGCCTTTCTTGGTTCCGTCGGGATTGTTCGAATACGTCAGATAAATAGCTCCACCGTGATTGCCCGCGCTGTTGCCCTCAAAGCTTACGTCGGAGCCGAGCGAAAGAGTCATCGTAGACTGATAGATCGCACCCGCGTGATTTTCCGCAGAATTGCTTGTGAACTTGGTATTTTCAATAGTTAATTCGATTCCGTTAGCCAGAATAGCACCGCCGTTACCGCCCCTGCCCTCTGCATCCTTAGAAACCGAGTTTTCATTGAAATTGCTGCCAATAATAGCGGTTTCCGAATCGGAGGAAAGATACATCGCTCCGCCGTAGGTTGCCTTGTTTTCATTAAACAAGCACTCGTTCACACGAACCGTCGCGCCGCTATGTACCGACAAAGCACCCGCATTGGTTGTCGCGGTATTGCCGTTAAATTCGCACTTTACAAACTTCGCATCGCTATGTCTCGTTGTATAAACCGCGCCGCCGTTACCTGCTCCGGTTTCAGATTGAACCGCGTGGTTGGAATTAAAGGCGCAGTTGGTTATCTCTGCATAGGTGCCTTCCTTTACGCTCGTATCCGCCGCGCTGAGCATGACCGCTCCGCCAAGGCTTGCGGAATTCTCTTCAAAAACGCAATCGGTAAGCTCAAGATTACGTCTTTCTCTTTCGGGATTTGAAAAGTGATGGTATATAGCACCGCCGCTGTATTTGCAGAAATTACCGATAAAGGTTGCTCCTCTTACAGTGAGAGCACCGCCGGTATAAATCGCACCGCCACTGGAATTTTCCGTAGAGTTGCCGGAGAAAACAGTATTTCCGTATATAACTATAGGGCTGTTGGTATTGGAATACAGCGCACCGCCCGCGCTCAGCGAGATGTTGCCCTCAAACAGCATACCGTCTCCTACCTTTTCCGCAGATCCGATAAACATCTGCGCCTCCGCAGAAGAGGACGAGGAAACCGCTCCGCCGTAGGTGTGAGACTTGTTGTTGGCGATAATTCCTCCAACAAGATATACGATCTCGTCGTTATAGATAGCGCCGCCGCGCAAAGACTCGCTGTTACGGATAATACCACCGTACATATTGAAATTGCTGCGGTTATATATAGCTCCGCCGAAGGCTCCGAGCTCAATTTTTGTCTCGGCACCGTCATCTCCAACGATAACCGTGGTCTCCGTCATAACTATATTGTTCTCAATTATGCCGCCGTACATATTCACCGAGCCGTTTATAAGCATTATCGCCGCACCGCCGGCTCTGGAGAGTATATCGATATTTGCAAATCCCTCGCAGGTATCGGTTCGGGAGTTGCCAAGCTTTTTGTTGTTTGAAATAACTATACCGTCATAAAGATTGACTTTCGAGCTCTCGGTCACAAAGAGCGCGCTTCCCACAACGGTCACAATGATATTATCCTTGTTACCGTCAACGGTAAGCGTTCCCTTTCCGCCTCCAAGAGTCAGTTCGGTGTCCGTGAAGAGCAAGGGAGAGCCCACTCCGTCCTTATTCTGACCTACTACAAAAATATCTCCGGCATAATCTACCGCTCTCTTCAGCGTATAATTACCGTCTGCAAAGAGCTTAGTGGTTCCGATAAAGAATATAGGCTCGGTAACAGTGATGTCCGCAGTGATCTTTATCTCGTCAACACCTGCCGCGGCGCGCTCGATAAGCTCCGCCAGGGTGTCGGTTCCTTCGATCTCCCAAACCGCCTTAACAAGCGTGGGGCCATTTACCTTTCCGCTCGACGCGAAGCTGTTACCCTCTGCATCTACCCACTCCTTGAATATATATCCAAGTCTTTCGGGAACGGTCAGGGTGTAGCTTCCGTCCGCAGAAACGTCAACGTAGGTAAGCTTACCGCTGCCGTCGTCAACAGCTATATGCTTGTCCGAGGATATCTTGTCCGTCTTGCGAGTCTCGTAATAAATGCATCTCTTGCATTTCGCGCGATCCTCGCCCTCTTCGTACGGAGTGGGAGCCTTATACATCTTCCACTCTCCCAGCTCATGTCCCAGTGCAGGCAGGATCTCCTCCTTTGTTTCATCGCATTTGCTGCAGGTGTAGACTCTGACTCCGTCCTCCGTACAGGTAGGCTCTTGGAGCGTAGTTCCCCTATCAAAGCTATGCAGGCAGATCGATCCACTTACAAGCCCTATAGCAAAGCCTGCAAGCAAAATCACAATCAAAATGCTGACAACAGTAGCAACTGTTATTATAATTTTCTTTTTCACAGCAGCACTTCCTCCTTTTCATACAAGGTTATACTTAAATTCACTTTATCATAAATAAAACATAGTTATATATATTATATCATAAACCTATAAAAAAATCAATATCAATATTTTCAATATGACGATTTTCGTATATATGCACAAAAACGGCTCAGGAACTTATCCCAAGCCGTTTTTTACAATATTATTCGCCTAAATTAAAGGTAAACTGACTCTTTACACTGCCGTATCTGTTATTTACGGGAGAATAGTAGCGCACAGTTACAGTATTTCCGTCCTCGGAAAAATACAGCATTGCTATCATTCCCGCACAGTGAGGCATATATGCATCCATACCCTGGGGGTCGATAAGAAGCTGATTGACCACGTTTCCATTCTCTCCCTCGGTCTCGGTACGAACGATATGATCCCACGGATCGTGACCCGATATCACAAGCTCGATATTCTCGTGCTTTGAAGCGAACTTTTCCCAGATCGCGTCAGCGTCATTGACTCCACCGTCAATTCTGGTGGCAGGATAGGTATCGTAAGCATCAACTGTAGTGCCGTCTCTGTAAAGATACGCGTGAGTCACCACTATAACTCTGTGATCGGCATGCTGCTCGACTATGCCGCTCGCCCATTCCAGCATCTCGTCGGATGCCCCGTAGTCGAGGCTGAGAAGCAGATACTTTATGTCTCCGATACTGAAGGCATTATAGGTATTTGCCATATCCCAGTCGTACATATTGCCGTCTATCTGAGATCTGTAGATCTCGTCACCGAATATCTCGTGGAAATAAGCATTCTTTCTCAGCTCCTCGGGCCATATATCATAGCCGTATTCGGTCATCTGCTTGACCTCCGGGTCACGTCTGTCGTGATTTCCGGGTGTCATCATAAAGGGCAGAAGTCCGTTAAGTCGGTAGAACTGTGACCTGATGTAATCCCACTCCGCAGTATAGCTCTGCTGAGTAAGGTCTCCGAGCGTGATAACGTACTCTATCTTATGCTCCTCTTTGTTGCCGATGATCCAGTTTATCATACTCTCGATATACTCGATCTCGTTGTCGCGAGGGTCGGTGTCCTCGTCGGAATATACGTCATCATAAGGATCGTTGTCCTTGTTCTTGTCACTCTTGAAATGATCGTTAAAATATCTTTCCGCTAAGACCTGTATGTCTCCGATGAGGGCAAAAGAGTAAGCGAAATCGCCTACGGTCTCAACCTCGTCTATATCCTGCCACAAAACGTCCTCTATCAGATCGTTTTTCTTCTTGGAAAGATCCTTCAGGCGCTCTTCTCCGCCACTCGTGAAATCGTAATACGCGAGGAGTTCAGAATCATTCGTGCTGACCGCGCCATACATCGCCGCATCGATTTCCGATTCACTTCTGACATCCGCCCAAAGCGCCATGGATTTGAGAAGACCCCGGAAATGCTGACCGTTGCTTCCCACCCAGCTTCCGCCTACGACAAAGTGAGGAACCGTCTCAAAATCATAAAGCGGAGGTGCACTCTCTCCCTTAGGAAGATTGCTGGTCGCCTGACTCTGCTTCAGAGTCTGCTTCAATTCACCGTTGATATAGCAACGCATCTCCTGCTCCTCCCTATCGTGAACGATGGTGAGATGCACGGTAGAATAATCTCGGACGTCAACCTTATCAAACTTGAAATAAAGCTTGGTCATTTTATAGTGATCGCCCTGCTCACGGGTATCGTCGGGAACAAATTCGGTTATCCACACGGTAACGCGCGGAACACCGTTTTTCATAATTTCATAGCTGAACTGCGAATTCCAGTTATCAAAATTACTTAAAAGCATTCCGTAATAATTGTTCTTTTCGGCTGCGATCTCGTCTATCTCAAACACCGCAGAAAACGTTTGAGGCAGAGTGCCCATGCTCTGAGACTGATATATAATACTGTCGGTGTTGAACCTTATTCCATCCTCCTTAACGCAACCGTCGGTCGATGCCACGCCTAACGAGGCATAGAATGCGTCTCCGATGCTTTCGGTCTCTGTGATCGACAGCGCGGCACCCATACCGCAACCGCTCGCAGAGATCAGAGTGACGAATCTTCTCTCACCGTCCTTCATGTACGAAAGAAGAGCTTCTCCTGAATCACGTCCCTGAGCACCGTCGACGGCAAGATGCCCAATATTCTCGCCGAGCTCGAGCTTTGAAAGCTCGGAATTTTCATAGCCGTCGAGCTTAATTTCAAGACGGTTGCCGACGTTCGTGCTCTCAACAAACGCGGAGTTAATTATTTCGTTAGTAAGATCAAGAGCCGCTATGCTGCCGTTGACCGACAGAATTCTGTATTCGTCGGGAAAATCCTTCGCCGATTCGCCAAGACCTTCAAGCTCGTTTCGAATAAGATCCCGAGAACCCTCAAAGCCGCCGTCCGGGGCAAAGCAAAGCTTGAAAACGTCGTCTCCCCAACCGCCAAGCCATACGATCTGCTCGTCATTGGATATCAGATACTCCAATCCGTTCTCTATCAAAGCCGTTTGCGCGGAATTGCGCTCGTTTACGGTTTCCTTGAACGTCTCATATCCATCCTTGCCGGAATTTGCGGCAATAAGATCTATAAAATTAACGGTCGCATTGTAAATCTCGCTGTGACCGGTTACGATCACACCGCTATTAGCTCCACCGTTAAGTCCGCTACCGTCTACGCTCTGAAGTCCCGATTGCGAAAGAAAGACCGCATTCTCATGTGCTTCTCCGTATCTGTCAAGGTATTTTGATACAGCAAGAGATGTAAGAGACACCGAAGGAGCTTCTTCGCCGTCACCGCTCCAGTCGACGGACTCAAGCCTCAGGTGATTCGAAACCTTTTCTCCCTTTGCGTATTTATTATAGCAATCCTGCGATAATGCATTTTTGAAATATGACAAGAATGCGGCTTCAGGCTGCTCCAAAAGCTCTTCGTCGACCGTCGTCTGTCCGACCAGCGTCACGTCTATTCCCATTTTTGCGGCTTCGACCAGCATGAAGGCGATTCTTATGAATCCGTTTTCATCGTAATCGTTTCCGTTGCCGTTCAGAGCTCGCATATATCCGAAATATCTGCTTTGAGGGATAACGCACACCGCGGTTGAAAGCGACATATCCTTGCAGACGAACGAGATCTTCACCTCTTCATCAGGGTGAGCGATCTTATATGTAATGCTGCTGTAAAGCAACAGTCCAAGACCCGCGTCGGGATCGTTCAAGGCCTCGTTCTCGCCGCCGAAATAAGAATCGGCAAGAACACGGTTTCCAAGAATATCGTTATAAACCACCGTGCTGCGACTGAGAAGCGCATTTCTGTTCTGCGTTCTCGGGAAGGTACGGTAAACGCTGTTTACGTATACCTCCTTTTCGGGGTCTATATCAAAAAATTTCGCTTCAAAAAAGGAAGTGTTCGTGTTTGTTACCGTCGGGCTCATTGCTCCGTCAACAGGTGTATCGTCAGACGGACCGAATATATCATTGCCGTCACTGCAAGCGGCAAGCACTCCCACAAGAGCGGCAAGCATCGATAATATTAAAACGGCGCTTACCGTTATTTTTACAAATTTCACGTTTATTCTCCTTAATAATAACCTATCATTGTTTTATATGATACCACACAAATGTAATTTTGTCAATAATTTTCACCGCGCAAAACACTCTAAATAAATATGGGGCTGAGGCAAATGCTTTCTATAAAGCTTTTGCCTCAGCCCCTTTTTTTACAAACGGGCAGACTTTACAACAATGCGTATAGTCTGCCTTAATTTAATAAATATCAAAAAGTTCACAAGCGTTTTTATAGGTGATCTCCGCCATTTCATCAGCACCGATTCTATGAACCTGAGCCACCACGGCGCAGGTCTCCTGCATCAGTATCGAATGGTTTATTTTGCCTCTGTAAGGCACGGGAGCAAGATATGGCGCGTCGGTCTCGATAAGAAGACGGTCGAGCGGCACCGCGCGGCAAGCCTCGCGCACTCTTTCGGCGTTTTTAAAGGTAACGGTACCCGAAAAAGAGATGTACCAGCCGCGTTTTACAAGCTCCTTGACCATTTCGGCACTCATTGAGCAGCTATGCAACACACCTCTGACCTTTGGATATCGACAGATCATATCAAAGGTGTCCGCATGCGCGTCGCGGTTATGGATTATTACGGGCAGGCCGTATTTTTCGGCAATTGCCATCTGTTTTGAAAAATATTCGTACTGCAAGGGCTTATCCACTGGCTGCCAATAGTAATCAAATCCAATTTCGCCAACGGCAACGATCTTGTTCTCTTTTCGCATCTTTTCATCGGAGATCAGCGACTCAACGCAATCAAAGATCTCCTCGTCGGGGGTCTTTTTGCACATATTCTGCGCGTCCTCGGGGTGTATTCCCACCGCCGCGTACATAAAATCGTATTTTTTTGCGAGATCCACCGAAATTCTCGAATTTATGGGATCCGAGCCAACGCAAACGACTCTTCCCACCGTATCACGGAATTCATCGGAGTTGAGGATCGCCTCCGCGCCACCCTCCAGCTCGTTGAATTTCTCGGCAAAATAATGAGCGTGGGTATCAAATAATTTACTCATTGTAGTCAAACCTCTCTCCAACTCTCTCGGGCTTATCTCTGCCCCCCGACATCTCGGTTATTTTTAAGGTCAGCTTATCGACCAAGGTCTCCTTGACCGCAAAGCTAACTACAACTCTGTCCGAAAAATCGGTGTCGTCGATGATCGCGCCGAAGGTCGGGAGCATGACCGAATATTTTTGATAATCGGAATAGGAGCAATCAAGCTTCAGCTCGGCATATTTTTCATAAGTAACGATCTTCGCCGCCGCAAGGGCGATGCTCGTTCCGTGAGAATATGCCCTGACAAGTCCGCCCGCACCAAGCAAAATGCCACCGAAATAACGGGTAACCACCACGACGCAATCGTTGACTCCGCTCTTGCGAATAGCTTCGAGCATCGGCACGCCTGCGGTTCCCTGGGGCTCACCGTCGTCGGAATATCGCGCAACTATACCGCCCTTCAGAAGATATGCCCAACAGTTGTGCGTGGCATCCGAATATTCCTTTTTCTTTGACTTTATAAATTCCATCGCCTCCTCTTCACTCGTCACGTGCTTGGCGTGACCGATAAAGATCGAGCGCTTTTCTTCAAATTCGTCGCTTCCCTCACCCGCTAAGGTGACGTAAAGCTCAGGAGAAATAGTGTCCATAATTCTTCCTTAATTTTTATTAAACTGTTTCAAATTTTGATTTGTCGGTGGGTTAGCGAGGCAGATTTACGCGATAGGCTCCCTTGTGTAAAGGGAGCTGTCAGCGAAGCTGACTGAGGGATTGTTTTGCTGTGAAATGTTACTTTTACAATCCCTCCGTCTCGCTACGCGATCCACCTCCCTTTA
>JBGVHJ010000004.1:0-17057 GCA_045122255.1 Eubacteriales bacterium
TCCCTTGTGTAAAGGGAGCTGTCAGCGAAGCTGACTGAGGGATTGTTTTGCTGTGAAATGTTACTTTTACAATCCCTCCGTCTCGCTACGCGATCCACCTCCCTTTACACAAGGGAGGCTTTCGTTAGCAATCGTCTCACCAATAAACTGCAATTTAACTTCAAGCAAGACCTGTAAACTCAACTATCCCATTATATATCCCTCTTGCAAAGAGCCCGGGATTGCTCCGCATTACCGCCGCCTCGGCGGCATTTGAAATAAACCCTATTTCAACAAGAGTTGCAGGCATATTGGTCTTTTTCAGGACGTAAAGCCCCGGACGGACGAACATTCCGCGCCGCGGGAATCCCGTAGCGTCAACCAAATTACTGACAATATCGTCACCCAGCCGAAAGGCAGGCGAATTTCTCGTGTACGCGTATGCTTCGATCCCCTCGGCAGATGGGTCGGTAGAGCCGTTGGTATGTATGCTGATAAAATAGTCGGCGCCCCAAGCGTTGGCATCCTGAACTCTCGTTCGCAAGCTGCTTGCATTTGAATTACCAAGCACCTCGTCGGGCGAATTTCTCGAAAGTCTTACCTCATAATTACCGCTTCGGCGCAAAAGACCGGCAAGAGACTGTGCCACGGCATAGGTCACGTCCTGCTCTCTGAGTCCGTTGCCTTCAGCTCCCGTATTGAATCCCGACGGATTATGTCCCGCATCAATGTATATCTTCGGCATAAAATATCCCTCCCACAGTTATCTATAAATATTTTATGACCCGAAACCAATAATTGTTAAAACCTTGAAAGAAAGGCTATAGAAATGAAAGAACAGGAAAAAATTGACGAGATAGATCTCGGCATCGAAATCTCTCCCGAAAAGAATAAAGTCGTAGGCGGCACACTCTATCTTGTCGCTACCCCCGTAGGCAACCTTGCAGATATATCCGCGCGCGCCGTAAAAGTATTGCGCGAGGTGGATTTTGTCGCCGCCGAGGACACCAGAAACTCGATGCGCCTGCTCTCCTATCTCGGCATTCAAAAGCCGATGGTCTCATATTTTGAGCACAATAAGCGCACCCACGGTGAAATGATCTGCGACCGACTTGCGGCAGGCGAATCCTGCGCTCTCGTCACCGACGCGGGCACCCCCGCAATAAGCGACCCGGGTGAGGATATAGTCGCCCTCTGCGCCGAGCGTGGCATCCCCGTAACCAGTATCCCGGGGGCATGCGCCGCAATTCTCGCTCTCACCCTCTCGGGTCTCCCTACCGCAAGATTTTGCTTTGAGGGATTCTTGTCAGCCGATAAGAAAGACCGCCGCGACCGTCTTGAAGCCTTAAAGAGCGACGACCGCACAACCATTTTCCACGAAGCTCCCCACAAGCTCCGCGCAACCCTTGCGGATATGTGTGAAATATTCGGCTCAGCCCGTCGCATTTCCCTCTGCCGCGAGCTTACAAAGCTCAACGAGGATATTATGCGCACCACCCTTGGCGAGGCGGTTACATATTACAACGAAAACAATCCTCGCGGAGAGTACGTTCTCGTTGTGGAGGGCGCGCCCGAAGGCTTTGTCGCATCGGGCAAGATAGACCTCTGCTCCCTCTCCGTTGAAGAGCACGTCAATCATTACGTAAGCTCGGGAATGAGCCAAAAGGACGCCATCAAAGCCACAGCAAAGGATCGCGGAGTCCCAAAAAACGAAATTTATATGGTCTTTGCCAACAATTAACGCAAAAATACTCTTGAGCTTATCACTCAAGAGTATTTTTATGCTTATTCCTGTATTCAGTAGGAGTCTCACCGTACTTTTTCTTGAAAACTCTGTAAAAATAATTGTCGTTCTCAAATCCCACCCGTCTCGCGATCTCATTCACCGTAAGAGAGGTGTGCTTCAGCATCATTATCGCCACCGACATTCTTTTCTGATTGACGTAATCGGAGAACGAGCACCCATATTCTTTTTTGATTACTCTCAAAACCTGCTTCTCACAAAGGTGCAGATGCTCGGCAACGTCGGAAAGTCGCATTACACCTCTGTAATGCTCCTCCACGTAATTTTCAAGGGCAAAGGCATACTTTCCCGTGGACGAAACGTCATTTTCAGCGGCAAAGATCCCCGGCTCAAGCCTTGAGAAGATATCCGAGAATAAAAGCGAGAGGAGATGTGAGATATCCGCAGAATTCTTCGTTCCAAATATCTTTTCAATATAGAATTTTTCATCCGAATTTATTCCCAGACTCAAAACACCCTCCGAAAGCCTCTTCGCAAGGCTCCGCTCTGCCTCACCATCTGCACGGTCAATGCGCAGGTAAATAACGAAAAGCCTTTCGGCATCGATCACCGTGTAATGCCCCACGTCGGGAGGCACAATGACAGCAGAGTCGGAAAAATGCAGATTTCCGTTCTCGGTCACAAGCTCCATTTCACCGTCCCACAGAAAAAATATCTCGTGCTCGGCGTGTCTGTGTACGTTGCTCAGATTGTCAAATATCTCGCCCAAGGGCTCACGGCGTCCGTCACCCAGCTCATTTGAAAAATATGTGGCAGTAAGGGCGACACTGCTCACCGATATTTTATACGATCTTTCCTTCATTTTTCTGTTTTATATATAATGCCGTCCAGCCGATCGCCGCCTGAACCGTCCTGAAAAGGTTGTAGCAGGAAATGATCAGAAAGTTTACGTTGTTGGGCTCCTTAATACAGATCAGCACCCACATGACCAGCCCCGCCGCGCAGGAAATAACGTTAAAAAACTGTCCCTCAATAAATCTGAAAGCGATAAGAACCGAGATAAGTATGCCAAGGATAAAAATGAAGCTGTCAAGAAGTGCCATATTTCCTTCAAAAAACGCACCCAGTCCGAAATAGCAAGCCGCCCACGCGGGAAAGATCGCTACAAAAGACAAAAGCAGCTGCCACCATTCCATTTTGATAAGCCTCGATCTCGTTTTGTCGGTCTTGTGACGGCTCCAGACAAAAAACGAGAATATCTGGATCGGCATCGAGACGAGAAACGCGTTGATCGCAGAAAAATATACGCCCTCACTCACGTATGCCACCGTGTAGAGCAGACAGTTCGCCGCACCTACCAAGAAAGCATATCGGTTGGCTCTCACCGACATTATCAGCACTGCAAGCGTGATCAGTGTGGGCAGAGTCTTGATAAAGGACTGACCGTTCACCACGGCAAAAACTATTATCAGAATTCCTATAAGCAGCGTAGGTATATGGTCGATAAACAACTCTTTTTTAGTGATCTTCATTTCAGACTCCATTAGCTTTAATGTCTCAATTATATATCTTGTTCCCCTTGAAATCAATCAATAAATCAGACTTTAAAAATTGAGAAATGTCCATATTGTTCAGTATCCGTCACATAGCATAAATATACCCGACGTCAGTCGGGTATACTGTCAAATACCAAGTCTTCTTACGGCATAAATATAGAAGAGCATGCAGCTCGAATACCATTCGGAGCATTCCGACGGCTCACCCGTAAAGGGATCAAGCTCCTGACCGAACTTAAAGCGGTCATAGCATCTTGTCCAAGCCTCGACCCACCTCTCGCAAAGGTGATCAAAATCCTCGCCCCAACCGTAATCATCCATCCAACGGGTGCAACGTAGAGCAATAAGCCCCTGAGAGAAATATCCCCAACAGTTGCCCTTCGCGTCACTCTTCAGCGACGGATCGCTGACCGCCATCGACGGAAAAGGATATTCGGTCCAGAATTCCCGAGGATTTTTGATATGCTCGCGGTATATGCGCTCTATCATCTCGCCGTCCTCCTCTCGGGTTAAAACCTTTTCGAGGAAGAGATGAAAGATAGTTGAGGAAAGGTACTTTCTCTTATTTCCGTGCTTATCAACGTCGTAGAAAAAGGCATCCTGCTCGTCGTAGCAGACCTCGATCAGTCTGCGCTTGACCTCTGCCGCCTTTCTTTCGTATTCTTCGGCTTCTCCGCTTTCAAGGATCACCGCCATTTTCGCGATCGACTTGAGGTTTCCGTAAAAATTACAGTTCATATCGACGGCAAATACGGGTGCTACGTCATCACAGGGAGGAAGGACCGAAGCATCCTCGGCGGAATTACTTCCCGGCAAACGGTAATTTCGTTCACAGGACAAGCCTTCGAGGCGCGCGCTGTCGTCGTGCCCGGTATCATAGCCCACGAACATCTCGACAAGTCCGCCCCCACGAGTCATTCGGTTATTTTCCATCCAAAAGATCCATTTTTTGCAGGCGACGTAGGCGGTTTTCAAGAAATCCTTGTCGCCGGTTATCTCGTAGGTCTCAAGACACAAGGTCGCAAAGCTGACACATTCCTGTATCTGAGAGTAGCCCGACGTCACCCCACCAAGCCTTGCGGGATCGAATATAGCAAAGGGCAGGTGTCCGTCCTCCCTTTGAAGCTCTATAAATGAAAGCAGCGTGGTCTTTGGCAATTCGCTTTTTGTGGGGTCGAGACGAGCGTAAATAACGCTATCGTATATGTGCTCCATCCATACTCCCGGATAGGTCTCAGAAATCAGAAAAAGCGGCTTTTCTCTGCCCGAAAAGCAACAGATATTTTTATTTTCAATATGATCTATGACCTCTCTATAGATCTCCTTAGCTCGATTTTTAATATTCTCTTGCAACATAAAGCCCTCCAAAAATTAAAGCACCGCCGCCACCTGCTCGCATATAGCCGCCATACCCTTGGCCGTGGGGTGAGCGCTCACCTTGTCAATATCGTGCAGCCTGACACTTTTCACACCGAAATGCTTCGCGGCTGCCTCAAAGCAATCCTGAATTTCAGGTTTTATACCGGAGTTGATGATCAGAATGATATCCGCATCGGGAAGATCTGCCTTTAAAGTACCGGTCAGACAGCAGATCGCGGGCAGAACCGAGAAAAGATCCTTCTCTTCCCAGTCCGAAAGCTTGATCTCACCGAGAGGCGCATTTGCCCAGCTATCGTTAGTACCGCCGAACACAAAAACCGTGTCGATCTTATTCTGCTCGAAAAATCCGTTATTTTTTAAATCTCTGTAACGGGCAATAAACGAGCCAAATCGTGAGCAATCGTCACCGTTGTATCCCGTGAAGCCGAGAGGCGAGCCCGACCAGCTATTGTTCTGTATCCACTTAACGTCCGCTTGCTTTCCAAGCCTTGCCCACCAGGTCTCATCCACGTCGTCAACGTCTGCGGTGGGATAATGCGTGCGAAAGCCCTCAGGAAGATATCCCTTGTATGTAGAATAGCTATCTCCTAAAATAATTGCGTTTTTCACAGATAAAGTCCTCCGTAAATCAAAAATCTGAAATAATGCTTTTTCAAAGAGTATTTTAACACGAAACGCCGCCGATTGCAACACAAAAAGCAAAAAAATCCCTTTGTTTACAGCACTTTTTTTGCACATTTCACAAAGCTAAAAAAAATAAAAAAATTTTTCAAAAAAGTGTTGACAAAACAATTTAAGTGTGGTATAATATCAAAGTCGTCAAGTGAGACGAACGCCATTCAACAATAAATACGCTGGTGTGGCTCAATGGCAGAGCAGCTGATTTGTAATCAGCAGGTTGATGGTTCGACTCCGTTCACCAGCTCCAATATGGGGGATTTCCCGAGCGGCCAAAGGGGGCAGACTGTAAATCTGTTGTCACTGACTTCGGTGGTCCGAATCCACCATCCCCCACCAGAAAAAAGCACTTCGAAAGAAGTGCTTTTTTCAACGAAATTCGCCTTCGGCGAGTGAAATACTCATTCGGAGCGTGAAATATGGCTTCGCCATGTGAAATGCGCTTCGCGCGTGAGGAGGCGAATTTCATTTCACATCGACCAAAGCCGTAGGCGGCGGGAGATATTTCACAATTTCCGCAAGGAAATTATTTCACATTCGGCGCAAGCCGAATATTTCACTAAAAAAACCGCAACAAGTTGCGGATGATATACAAGGCTACACCTTGATTTGTTTACAATAGCGTGATATAATAAACTCACCGAATATTCAGAATTTGACGAGGTACTTGTATGAATACAATGCCGAAAGAAAACGAAATTAAATATATACGCGAAGCCCTTAATCAGTTCAACAAAGAAATCGTTGGAGATGACGGTCACACACCTCTCAATATTATTGAGTATGACGAAAACGGCAATATTATAGGCGGTATTCTCGGCGGTACTTATTTGGGGTGGATGTATGTGGATATTTTATGGGTACACGAAAACCACCGCAAAAAAGGCGTTGGATCTAATCTCTTACATAAAGCCGAGGAAGAAGCTCTCCGTAGAGGGTGTCACCATGCCCACCTTGACACAATGAGTTGGCAAGCTCCCGATTTTTATAAGAAACACGGTTATTCGGTGATTGGTATTCTTCCCGACATTCCAAGTGGAAATCAAAAATATCTGCTTATGAAAGCATTACAAGACTGACAAATTCCAATTTGTCGATAAGGCAGCAGGAAAAAGTTGACCTTTTTTTCAGTTTTACCTCTTTTTTTGACCTTTTTACTCGTTTAAAGCAGAAAAAAGCACACATTTGTCTACCAGACAATGTGTGCTTTTTTCAACTAAATCCGCCTTCGTCGGAATAAATCCACTATCGTGGATGAAATCCCTCCCCAATAAAATCTTGCTTCGCAAGGTTAAGGGAGGCGGATTTAATCAAAGCTGATCATGCCGTTCCGAAAATACGGATTTTCTCATTAAATATTGTTCCAATCAAACAACACGCCGATCGGAAAATTCTTATCATTTACAAGTCTGTCGTATACTTGACCCGCCTCGGTCGGAGAGTGGATCTCACTGATCATATCCTTGAAATTCAATCTCTTTCCTCTTATAAGATTCAGAACGGTTTGCAGGTCGTCTCTGTCGGTCCAAAGGCCTGCGGAGGATTCATTTCTGGGACGCGCGTTTGTGTGTGCGCCTATAAGGGAGATTCCGGGGCCGTGAACCTTTGCGTAATAATCGATCTGGAACTGCGAGCTTCTGGTACAGCCCAAAAGCGCAACTCTTCCATACTGCTTCATGCAATCGAGCGCCTGTATCAAACCGATGCCAAGGCCTGTCACTTCGATGCAGACGTTCACACCGCCGCCGCTCAAGGATCTGACCTTTTTCGCAAAATCTTCTTCCGTGGGGTCTAATGCAAAATCCGCGCCCATTTTCAATGCCAGATCTCGGCGATCCTTTATAGGATCAACTGCAATTACAGGATAAGCACCTGCCGTCCTTAGCTCCTGAACGGCAAAAATTCCGAGCATGCCAAGACCCATGACCATAGCAGATTCACCTATCTCAAGCTTTGTCTTTCTGATCGCCGCAAGAGGAAAGATAGAGATGAACGCCATAGACGCTTCAGCCGACGGCACGTCGTTCGGGATCCTCAAAACGGTGTTTGCACTTATAGTGATGTTCTTTTTGTGCTTACCGTGATAAACGATAACTCTGTCTCCGACCTTGACGTTCTTAACTCCCTCTCCTATCTCGGTAACAACGCCCGCCGCGCTATATCCTGCGCTTCTCGGGAAAACCGCTTCATCATCCTCGGAAACGTTAGTGCCGGGTCTCAGTCCGATCAGATTTGCCTTTTCTGTGCCCGAGCTGATTGCAGAATACTCAAGGCTTACGGTCACTTCGTTTTCCTTCGGTGGAAGGCACTCTGCATCCAAAAGCTCTGCAATGTATGGCTTTGTGAATACGATTTGTTTTGTTATCATGTCGATTGCAACCTCCGCATGTTTTTGATATATCTTATTATACCACCTTGACATATACCTAACAATATGCTATACTTTAAAAAACAGATACGATTCTACAAATTCGCGCGCTGAAATTGGGGACAAAATCATGGAACAGACACTTTTCTGCAAAACCTTTATATTTCGAACGGTCAGACTGAATTCCTTTCGCCACACCGACAACTCAAACGGAATTCCCTGCCACTTCGTTGCGCGGATGCACAGCGGCAGCGCTATCATCCGTTCCGAATCGGGAGAGGAGCTTCACCTCAGCGCGGGAGATATCTTCTATCTGCCTATGGGGCTTCAATATCACTCCTACTGGATGCCGGACGATGCTGAGGACCGCTCGGTTTCCTGGGAAACCTACGGCTTTACACACTTACCCGTGCCAAATGAAACGCGGTACGCTATGCAAAAAATTTTCCCCTCGGAAGAGGCGGTTGTATGGTTGGACCGTCTTGGAAGGGATCAGGAGGTTTCTCCCGCCTCGGTGGGATATTTGTATCTTTTCTTATCGGAGGTGCTCCGTAATATGCGCTTATCCGACTGCGATCCAAAGGCTGCTCTGTTCCAAAAGGCATTTGATTACATCAAAGAACACGAAAGCTTTTCCGTACCTGAGGTGGCGCGTATATGCGGCATAAGCGAATCGGGATTGTACGCTCTGTTTCGAAGCTACGCTCACACCACTCCCGTTGAGATCAAGCACCGCATACTTGCCGATCAAGCTGTTGCTCTGCTGACCACCACCAATCTGACCGTTGAAGCGATCGCTTCCGATCTGGGTCTTTGCTCTTCTGCATATCTGCGCAGAATACTCAAAAAACAAACGGGGCGCACTCCCTCACAAATCCGTAAGGGATCGAAGCTTATGTAAGCCTCAACAATGCGTCGCACAAAAGTTAAGCAACCTTAACCACTTTGACAAAAATTAGATTTGCGCCGTAAATATTTGTTACAAATTCCCTCTTGACAAAATTCTTAATTTATGCAATAATATATTATAAGATAATTTTATACCGTTTGCGAGACTGACGGATATCGCGGAGCACCGCGGGGGATCGCAAGCGTCGCCGTAGCTTTTTGCTAGGCAGATCTCGATTCTGAGATTATTAAGCCGACCGTCTGGGCAAACCGTTTCTCAAAATCGGTTTGCCCTTTTTGTTTTACATTATCACTATACATTTGAAAAAACATCATTAAGGAGGACATAAAAATGAATCACATCAACTGGCAAGGCTTTAAAGCCGGCGCATGGCAGGACGAGATCAACGTGCGCGACTTCATTCAGCAGAACTACAAGCCCTACGAGGGCGACTCCTCTTTCCTTTCGGGATCGACCGCGCGCACCGACGCGCTTATGGAAAAGATACAGAATCTTTTCAAGCTTGAAAGACAGTTCGGAGGCGTGCTCGACATAGACACCGCCACCGTTTCCTCTCTCACAAGCTTCTCGCCCGGATATATAGACAAGGACAACGAAATAATCGTCGGTATGCAGACCAACCGTCCGCTGAAGCGCAGTGTAAACCCCTTTGGCGGTATGAGAATGGTCAAGCAGGCTTGCGAGGCTTACGGCTACAAGCTCTCCCCCAAGGTTGAGGAGGAGTTCCGCTTCCGTACCACCCACAACGACGGCGTTTTCCGCGCATACACCGATGAAATGAGAGCGGCAAGAAAGTGTCATATCATCACCGGTCTTCCCGACGCTTACGGACGCGGCAGAATCATCGGCGACTACCGCCGCGTTGCACTCTACGGCATCGACCGTCTTATCGCAGAGAAAAAGAAGGACAAGGCAGCGCTTGCCGGCGGCAATTTCAATACCGATCAGATAAGACTCAACGAGGAGCTCTTCCAGCAGATCACCTTCCTCGGATACATGAAGGAAATGGCGCAGATGTACGGCTTCGACATCAGCCAGCCTGCAAAGGACGCTCGCGAGGCGATCCAATGGACCTATTTCGGCTATCTTGCGGCTATCAAGGAGCAGAACGGCGCGGCTATGTCGCTGGGTCGTGTAAGCACCTTCTTCGACATTTATTTTGAGAGAGATATAGCAAACGGCACTCTTACCGAAGAGGGCGCGCAGGAGCTTATGGACGATTTCGTTATGAAGCTCAGAATTGCCCGTCACCTCCGCACTCCCGAATACAACGAGCTTTTCGGCGGAGACCCCATGTGGATCACCGAGGCGGTCGGCGGTATGGGTGAGGATGGACGAACCCTCGTCACCAAGTCCAGCTTCCGTATGCTCAACACTCTCTACACACTAGGCTCTTCTCCCGAGCCTAACCTTACGGTGCTCTGGTCTACCTCCCTGCCCGATGCCTTCAAGAAGTTCTGCGCAAAGGTATCCGCTGACACCGACTCTATTCAGTACGAAAACGACGACGTTATGCGCCCCCACTACGGCGACGACTACGCTATCGCCTGCTGTGTTTCGGCTATGAAGGTGGGCAAGCAGATGCAGTTCTTCGGCGCGCGCTGCAACCTCGCAAAGCTCCTTCTCATCGCCATCAACGGCGGCTACGATACCACAAGCCAGATGCATATCGGTCCTCAGATGCCCGTTATGGAGGGCGACAAGCTTGATTATGACGAGCTTATGGCGAGAATGGAGACCTACATGGCTTGGCTCGCCCATCTCTATGTAAACACCATGAACGTCATTCACTACATGCACGATAAGTACGCTTACGAAAAGAGCCAGATGGCGCTTCACGATACCGATGTTGGCAGATTTATGGCATTCGGTATTGCGGGTCTTTCTGTTGTTGCAGACTCGCTCAGCGCAATTAAGTTCGCAAGCGTTTCTCCCGTCAAGAATGAAAACGGCTTTATCGTCGACTTCAAGACCGAGGGAGACTTCCCCAAGTACGGTAATGACGACGACAGAGTTGACCTCATCGCAAAGGATATGGCTCACAAAATGATAGTTGAGCTCCGTAAGACCCCCACCTACCGCAACGCAGAGCACACCCTCTCGGTTCTCACTATCACCTCCAACGTAATGTACGGCAAAAACACCGGCGCGACCCCCGACGGCAGACCTGCATACGCTCCCTTCGCTCCCGGTGCTAACCCCATGCACAACCGCGAGGAAAACGGCGCTCTCGCTTCCCTCAACTCGGTTGCGAAGATCAGCTACGACGATTGCCGCGACGGTATCTCTAACACCTTCTCGATCACTCCCGAGGCACTTGGCCGCACCGAGGACGAAAGAATTGACAATCTCGTTCACATTCTCGACGGATATTTCGCAAAGAAGGCACACCACATAAACGTAAACGTGCTCAACCGCGAGACACTGATGAAGGCTTATGAAAATCCCGAGGATTATCCCAACCTTACCATCCGCGTTTCGGGCTATGCGGTTAACTTCAACAAGCTCTCAAGAGAGCAGCAGAAGGAAGTTATCAGCCGTACCTTCCACGAGACTATATGACAAACGGAAACATATCGGGGCGCGTCCATTCTATCCAGAGCATGGGTACATTGGACGGCCCCGGAGTAAGATTCGTAATATTTCTGCAGGGCTGTCCCCTTCGATGCAAATGCTGTCACAATCCCGACACCTGGGATGCAGACGGAGGCACGCTTTACACCGCCGAGGAGCTTGTAAAAAAAGCACTCCGCTTCAAGGAATACTTTGGTGAAGATGGCGGAGTTACCGTCTCGGGTGGCGAGCCTCTGCTTCAAGCCGATTTTGTACGCGAGATATTCGCGCTTTGCCATGAAAACGGTCTTAATACCTGCCTCGATACCTCGGGTTGTATTATCAATGACAAGGTCAAGGCTCTGCTAAGGGTCACAGACCGCGTTCTGCTGGATATAAAGTACGTCACAGATGCGCTCTACCGTGAAAACGTGGGCTGCTCTATTGACACGCCTCTTGCCTTTCTCGATTACCTTTCAGAGCAAAATATCCCCACCACCGTCCGTCAGGTCATTAACCCGACGAAAAACGACGACGAGGAGAATATCAAAGCGCTGAAAAGCATAATTTCGTCTCACGGCAACGTGGACAAGGTGGAATTGCTTCCCTTCCGTAAGATCTGTCAGGTCAAATACGATAAAATGGGGCTTGAATTTCCCTTTGGCGAAATCCCCGAGCCAACGAGAGAAAAAATGCGTGAGCTTGAAGAAATGATAAGATAAATACGCAAAAACGCCCGCAAGGGCGTTTTTTTATTGACAAATATTGATCTTAATGGTATAATAAACTTGTAGATATAATAAAACTGTACAAGTAAACCACCGACAAACAATTAAGTTTTCTTAACTTTCGCGATTAACCAAGCTATAAAATTAAGTTTATTTAACTAAATAAGGAGGTTTTTATGAAAAAGTCGATAGTTGTATTGCTTCTTTCCGCCGCTATGATCTTCTCTTTATATTCTTGCAGTACCGTGCAACCGCAAGAGCATGACAGTGAAAGCTCCGCTATCTCGTCGGAAGAAAGCACGGAAGAAAGCACGGAAGAAACAACGGAGGAAACGTTTTTAAGCGCCGAAGAAGAGCTTCAGATGTGCCGGATAGCCACCGAAGCTATAAACGATGAATTCGGCGACGTAGATCTTTCATCATTTGAAGCTTCAATATATAAATTTAAAAGCGGCGAATTTTCCGTAAGCTATACCTTTGTGCTTTGCGGAATACGCACCGAAGAAAGATTTTCGGTAGAGTTAACCCCGGAGCTTGAGGTCAAACGTACTTATTCAGACAATATCGGTAAGTATTCCAAATACCTTAACGACATCGAATTTAAAACAGCGGTAGAAGCCGCAAAAGCGAAGATCGACGAAAAAGCCGCTTCATATAACGAGACCCCACACTATTATTTTATAGAGGAAGAGGGTTATCTCTGTCTTTGTACGGAGCTGATCGTGAATATCGACCCACCGAATTACGAGACCGACGATGACGGTACGGTTATTGACGGCGGCTGCGGCATCGACCACGATCACATATTTTTCACCGAGCGCATCTGCCCCATATCATAAGTATCATAAGCAAAGGAACGACAAATGATAACTCTACGCAAAGCAACCCCACAGGACGGTAAAGCCCTCGCCGAAATATACAGGCACTACGTTGAAAATACGGCTATAACCTTTGAATATATCGCCCCCACGGGTGAAGAATTCGCCGAAAGAATCGCCCACAAGAGCGAAAAATATCCCTTTATCGTGGCTGAGGAGGACGGCAGACCTGTTGGATATGCCTACGCCTCGGAATACCGTGAAAGAGCGGCTTACTCCTGGGACGTGGAGACCTCGGTATATCTTGACCTTGAGCATCAAGGGCGCGGCATCGGCAAGCGTATGTATTCCGCCCTTGAAGAAATTCTGAAATTGCAGAACGTTGTCAATCTCTATGCCTGCATCACCTACCCCAACGAGCCGAGTATCGCCATGCACGAATCCATGGGCTACAAATTCATAGGAAGATTTCACGCGGCAGGCTTCAAAATGGGAGAATGGCACGACGTCATCTGGCTTGAAAAGCAGATCTCTTTCCCCGAAAAGCCTCTGCCCGTAATTCCGTACCCCGAGCTTGACAAAAATAAAATTGATGCTATATTGACGGCTAACTGATTCCGCATAAAAACGGAGAGGCGCATTTAAGGTGCCTCTCCGTTTTTGATTTTTGTTACTTCGTCATCTTCTCCTGCTTGACCTTGTGGTCGATAACGTGGCGAGACGCAAGCTCGCGCTTGATGTCGTCGATGGAAATGCCCATCTGCACCATAAGCACAAGAACGTGGTAGGTAAGGTCGGAGATTTCATAGATAGTCTCCGCCTTATCGTCAGCCTTGCCCGCGATAATGACCTCGGTGCATTCCTCGCCCACCTTCTTAAGGATCTTGTCGATTCCCTTTTCAAATAGATAGGTGGTGTAAGAACCCTCCTTCTTCTCGGTCTTTCTGCCCTCAATAAGCTTTGCAAGGGCTTCAAGAGAGAATGCGCTCTCGCTCATTTCGGGATTCTCCCACAGGGGATTATGGAAACAGGAAAAGCTTCCCGTGTGGCAGGCAGGGCCGTCAGGCTCAACGATGATCTGAAGCGCATCCTTGTCGCAATCGGCGGTAATAGACACGATGTGCTGAAAGTTTCCGCTGGTCTCGCCCTTGAGCCAAAGCTCCTGACGGGAACGGCTGAAAAAGCAGGTCAAGCCCTTTTCAATAGATATTTCAAGGCTCTCGCGGCTCATGTATGCAAGAGTCAGCAATTTTTTTGTTTTGTTATCGATAACGACGGCAGGGATAAGCCCCTTTTCGTCGAATTTAAGCTCGTCAATGTTTATCATCGTTTTTCTCCTTATCATCATTTAATAGGATCGTCCCTCTGAAAGCGACCTCCTCATCCGTCTTTTGGCTTCGCCAAAATCCACCTTCTCCGCTGGAGAAGGCTTTTTAAATTCTAACGGAAATCCCGTTGTCGGCAAGCTGTCTCTTCAGGTCACTGATCTCGACCTCACCGAAATGGAAGATCGAAGCCGCAAGACCCGCGGAGCAGGTGGGGATCTTTTTAAAGAGCTCCACAAAATCATGGGAGCATCCCGCTCCACCCGAGGCGATAACCGGCACTTTGACAGCCTCGCAGACCTCCTGCAGCATTTCGAGATCAAAGCCTGCCTTGACTCCGTCGGTGTCGATGGAATTAAGCACTACCTCGCCAGCACCTCTCTCAACGCACTCCTTGATCCAGGAAATAGCCTCCTTGCCCGTGTTCTCACGTCCGCCCTTGGCATAAACGCGGAAAACCTTGTCAACTCTCTTCACGTCAGCCGAGATCACAACGCACTGGTTTCCGTACCGCTTCGCCGCCTCGTCGATAAGGCCGGGATTGCGGATAGCACCCGAATTAACGCTGACCTTATCTGCACCGCACTTCAGCACCCTGTCAAAGTCATCAAGAGTGTTGATGCCGCCGCCAACGGTCAGAGGAATGAATATCTGACTTGCAACCTCGGTTAAAATGTCGGTAAAGAGCTGTCTTCCCTCGCTGGATGCGGTTATATCGTAGAAGACCAGCTCATCAGCACCGTTATCGCTGTAATATTTAGCCAGCGACACGGGCGAAGACACGTCGGCGAGTCCTCTGAAATTAACTCCCTTCACCACTCTGCCGTCCTTGACGTCAAGGCAAGGGATTATTCTTTTAGTAATCATAATAATTCTCCAAAAATTAAACCGTATGCTCCAAAAGCATTACGCTGTACGGTAAAAGGAAAAATGAAAGCTTTCCGCTCTCGCTGGGGTATACCCGCAAGTTCTTTTCATAGGTTATGTTCTCGTCAATAACCCAAACTGCAAATTCGGTCTCACAGCCAACACCGTCAAGGTCGATCAATATATGCTGCTCCTTGTCGCTGTAATTGGCAAGCAGGATAGCCTTATTTTCACCGTCCGTCGCCGCCATGGCGCTTACCTGCTCTTCTCCAAACACCTTCACACCGACACAGCCGCCGAGACGGTAAAGACGGTTAAAGGCATAAAAGCTATAATAGGTTTTGGTGGGTCTGTATCCCGGGAAGGTATAAAGACCGCAGTAGCGGCGCGCAGGGTAAGCATCGTAGTACATCGCTTTATCAAGAAAGCTCTCCTGCATTATGGCAAATGCCTGCGCGCAGAAGGACGCTCCCTTTTGATTTTGCATCTCCTCGTAGTTTTCGGGAACGTCAGCATACATTCTGTTCCACTCGTTAAGCATATGCTCGGTTTCGGTAAAGCCTTTCTCGTCAAGCTTTTCCCGAACGTATTTTGCGTGAGCGGCAATAACGTTTGGGTCTGCTATATAGATATGCCATGAATAGAAATCAAGGGGCGCTTTGGTCTCGGGTGCGCTTATATAATCAAGGAACTCATCGAAAAATGTGATAAAGCTCTTGTAAAAAGCAGATTTCTGATGCCCCGTAACGTAAGAAAAGCCGCAACCGGCATATCCGCCGAATTTAAGATTCGGGAAGCACTTTTTGAGGTGATTTGCCGCCACACTGTAAAATTCGTAGAATTGCTCCTTTGTTCCTCTCCACATGGGGGGATTTTCGGGCTCGTTCCAGATCTCCCAATATTCAATATTATGATAAAATCCGTTTGCCCAGCCCTCATTGTAGTGGCGGATTATATGCTCGCAGATCCTTGCCCACTTGTGAAAATCCTTTGGAGGATAGATGTTATACGCCTTTATATCCCAGCTGTTCTCGATAGTAACACCAAGGCGGTAAAATATCTGCGTGCCCGACTTGATGATATTTCCGATGTAAGCGTCGGTGAAAGCGAAGTCATAGCTTTCGGGATCGTTCTCGTCGGCATCAAAATCTCTGAAAATATTGGGAACGTCAATAAAATGAGTGCCGCCGAAGGCGCCCATGGTATCGTGTGTTCTCATATAAGGAATGCCCGCGTCGGTAAAGCTCTGCACCGGCTTTCTGAGTGCCGCAGGCGAGTTATTCACACCGTGAAGAGGCTTCATTTTCGAAGTCACCTTATTAAAATCAAAAGATACGTTCAAGCTCATAATAATGTCCTCCAAAAGTTATTTCGATGCCTCGATCGCCTCACGAAGATCAATAGCACCCGTGTAATATGCCTTGCCGATTATCGCGCCGTAAATGTCAAGAGAGGCAAGCTTTTTCACGTCCTCCATAGACGAAACACCGCCCGAAGCCACTATCTGCATATCGAATTTATCGCTCAGCTCTCTATACAGCGCGTGATTTGCACCCTTCATGGCTCCGTCCTTGGAAATATCGGTGCAAATTATGGTTTTGACACCGATCGATTGCATTTTTTCACAGAAATCAAAAGCCTCGAGCTCGCTTTTTTCGATCCAGCCCTTGATGGCGACCATAGAGTCCTTAATATCGACTCCAACGGCAATTTTCTCACCGTATTTATCAACCGCCGCGCGCAAAAACGCTTGGTCGGTCACCGCCGCAGTGCCGAGGATCACACGGGAAACACCTGCCGCGAAATATCTTTCCACGGTCTCCATATTTCTGATTCCGCCGCCGATCTCGCAAAAAAGCGAGGTGTTTTTCGCTATGGACTCAACCACACCGATATTTGGCGTAGTTCCCTCCTTCGCACCCTCAAGGTCAACTAAATGTACCCATTCCGCACCGCTTTTTTCAAAATCGCGAGCTACCTCAAGAGGGTTGTCGTTATATATCGTCATTTGCTTGTAATCGCCTTTATATAAACGCACGGCTTTGCCGCCGTATAGGTCGATTGCGGGAAAAATCAACATTGATAATAGAACCTTTCATCGTAGGGCGGGGGCTTGCTCCCGCCGTTTCATTATTTTAATTTGTTAGTTAG
>JBGVHJ010000005.1:0-11362 GCA_045122255.1 Eubacteriales bacterium
ACCTCAGCGTAGCAACCCCCGACGTCATCAAGGCTCCCTACCGCAAGGGAAAGAAAGCGTAATTATAAGGAGGATTTGAACAATGAAACTTGATAAAATGATCGCAGTAAGAACCAATAAGACCATCTACCGTGATGGCGACAGATGTATTAAGGTTTTTAACGCAGAATATTCCAAGGCTGACGTGCTTAACGAGGCACTCAATCAGGCAAGAATTGAGGAAACGGGACTTAATATTCCCAAGGTTCTTGAGGTTACTATGATCGACGGCAAATGGGCAATTGTTTCCGAGTTCATCAAGGGCAAGACTCTTGCCGCACTTATGGCTGAGGACACAGAGGGCGAAAAGAAGGAGGAATACATCAACCTTCTTGTTGACATTCAGATGAGCATTCATCGGGAGACCTGCCCTCTCCTTAACAAGCTTAAGGACAAGATGAACCGAAAGATAGCCGATACCGAGTTTGATGCAACAACACGTTACGATCTTCACACACGTCTTGAAAGTATGCCCAAGCACAACAAGGTTTGCCACGGTGACTTTAACCCCTCAAATATCATCATAACCGAGGACGGCACTCCTTATGTTCTCGACTGGGCGCACGCAACACAGGGTAACGCATCCGCTGACGTTGCACGCACCTACCTTCTGTTCTGGTTGAACGGAGACATAAACGGCGCAGAGCTGTATCTGGACACCTTCTGCAAAAAGAGCGATACCGCAAAGCAGTACGTTCAGAAGTGGATGCCTATCGTAGCCGCTTCTCAGTCGGTTAAGGGCAATGAGAAGGAGCGCGAGTTCCTTTCCTCCTGGGTCGGCGTTGTCGATTATCAGTAATCTTAGTATCACGGTCGTAGGGCGGGGGCTCGCTCCCGCCGCTACCCCAAAACAAAATAAATATTGTGAGGTAAAATATTATGCTTAAAATTACAGTTTGCATTGGAAGCTCCTGCCACATCAAAGGTTCTCGTCAGGTAGTAGAGCAGCTTCAGTATTTGATCGCTGAAAACAATCTCGGCGATAAGGTAGAGCTTGGCGGCACCTTCTGCATGGGCAAGTGTCAGCAGGGCGTATGTGTAACGGTAAATGACTCTTTCCATTCCGTTACTCCCGAGAACGTAGGGGAGTTCTTCGCCAAAGAAGTTCTCGCAAAGGTATAAAATATGCTGTTCGTTCAGGTTTGTGTTGGCTCGTCATGCCACCTCAAGGGCTCGCAGGATATTGTAGAGCTTTTTGAAAAAGCCATAGAAGAACATCATATCGACGATGAGGTCGTGCTTTCCGGTAGCTTCTGCATCGGAAAGTGCAACCGAGTCGGTGTTACCGTACAGGTAAACGATGACATTCACGTAGGCGTGACGAGAGAAAATTTCAGAGAATTTTTCAAGAAGAATATACTTGATGTTATAGAAAACGAAAGGAAGTGACGATTATGGCAAATTGCTTGACACTGAAAAAATCCAACTGCAAAAACTGCTATAAGTGCATCCGTCACTGTCCCGTAAAGGCAATTCGCTTTTCGGGAAACCAAGCGCATATCATTGGCAATGAGTGCATTTTGTGCGGTCATTGTTTTGTTGTTTGTCCTCAAAATGCCAAGGAGATCGTGGACGGTACTGAGAAGGCGAGAGTTCTGCTTCAGAGCGGAGAGCCCGTCGTTGTCAGCCTTGCGCCCTCGTTTATTGCGAACTACGAAGGCGTAGGAATCGAGTCTATGCGCCGAGCGCTAAAAAAACTTGGCTTTTTCGACGTTGAAGAAACCGCAATCGGTGCAACTATCGTTAAAACAGAATATGAGCGTATGCTCCGTGAGGAAGAAAGAGATATTATCATTACCTCATGCTGTCACTCTGTCAATTTGCTTATACAAAAGCATTTTCCGACTGCACTTGAATATCTCGCGGACGTTATGTCGCCTATGCAGGCTCATTGTGCAGATATTAAAAAGAGAATGCCGAACGCAAAGACCGTATTTATCGGTCCGTGTGTTGCAAAAAAGGACGAGGCGGAGTATTACGAAGGAATAGTTGACGCCGTTCTTACCTTTGAGGAGCTTACTAATTGGTTAAAATCCGAGAGGATAGAGCTTGAAAAGGAAGTGGATAACACTCCCGAAAGTCGCGCGCGTTTCTTCCCGACAACAGGCGGCATACTCAAGACGATGGCAAAAAATGCTACCGGATATACTTATATCGCCCTTGACGGCGTTGAAAATTGTATTTCTGCACTAAAGGACATTGAGAGCGGTAAGATCCATAAGTGCTTCATTGAAATGTCTGCTTGCGTTGGTAGCTGTATAGGCGGTCCCGTTATGGAGAAATACCATAGCACCTCGCCGATTAAGGATTACGTAACCGTGGCTGATTATGCAGGTGAACGTGATTTTGAGGTGGATCAGCCTGCTCCTATGAATTTGAAGAAGCATTTTTCTGTGATTGAGAAAAAGCTACAGGCACCTTCAGAAAATGATATTATGACAGTTCTTCGTCAAATGGGCAAGTTCAAACCTGCCGATGAGTTAAATTGCGGATCTTGTGGATACAATTCTTGTCGTGAAAAAGCAATTGCTATTATTCAGGGCAAGGCTGAAATCTCCATGTGCCTGCCCTTCCTCAAGGATAAGGCTGAAAGCTTCTCGGATACCATCGTTAAGAATACTCCCAACGGTCTGATCGTTCTTAACGAGAATCTTGAGGTTCAGCAGATCAATAATGCAGCAAGAAAAATTATGAATATCCGCGCGGCGTCCGACGTTCTCGGAGAGCCGGTTGTTCGTATTCTCGATCCTACCGTATTCGTACAGGTCAAAAACAACGGAAGAACGGTAAGAGATCAGCGTACTTATCTTGCCGAATATAAGAAATATGTGGAACAGACCGTGGTTTATGATTCCGATTCCCGTATGCTGATCGGTATTATGCGTGATATTACTGACGAAGAAGCCGACAGAGAGAAGAAGGCAAGGATCAATAAGCAGACGGTTGAGGTTGCCGATACCGTTGTTGAAAAGCAGATGAGAATCGTTCAGGAAATTGCGTCCTTACTCGGTGAGACCGCGGCAGAGACCAAGATTGCCTTGACTAAACTAAAGGAGTCTATCGGTGATGAATGATTTGTGTGCAGATATCGGATATAAAAGCATCAATCATGTCGGCGAAGAGCTTTGCGGCGACCACGTAGACGTCGTAGAGGAAAATGAGAATTCTACCGTAATCGTGCTTGCAGACGGTCTTGGATCAGGCGTTAAGGCGAGTATCCTGTCTACTCTGACCTCCAAGATCATCTCAACGATGATGGCGGCAGGGCTTCCTATCGAGGAATGCGTGTCTACGATTGCCGCAACCTTGCCCGTATGCTCGGTGCGAGGCGTGGCATATTCCACGTTTACGATTATTCATTTGTTGAATAACCAAATAGCCGAGATCATTCAGTACGATAATCCTCACGTAATCGTTATAAGAGATTACGATATTTACGATTATCCCAAGACCGAAATGAACATCGGCGGCAAAAAAATATACACGTCCACAATTAAGCTGCAAGAGGATGACGTATTTATCGCTATGAGCGACGGATGTCCTCACGCAGGTATGGGCGGTAAATACAACTTTGGCTGGAAGCGCGAGGATATCGCAGGCTATATGCAGGCACTCGTTGCAGGTGGCTATACCGCAAAGAACCTTTCAACGATGCTTGTTGACGAATGTGACAAGCTCTACGGTCATAAGCCCGGAGACGATACTACCGCTTGCGTTGTAAAGGTTCGTAAGAGAGAGCCTATGAACATTCTGTTCGGTCCTCCCTCAAACCGTGATGACGCAAACAGAATGATGTCGCTGTTCTTCTCGAAGGAAGGAAAGCACATTATATGCGGCGGTACAACTTCTTCCATTGCGGCAAAATACCTTGGCAAAAAGGTCGAGGTAAGCCTCAGCTTTGAGCGCAGTGACGTGCCTCCGATCGCTAAGATCGAAGGCGTTGACCTTGTAACAGAAGGTGTTATTACAATGAACAAGGTCATTCAGTATGCAAAGGATTACCTTGGTGAGAACGAGCTTTATGAGCAGTGGAATTTTAAGAAGGACGGCGCATCTCTGATCAGCCGACTTCTGTTTGAGGAAGCAACGGATATCAATTTCTACGTAGGCAGAGCGGTAAACCCCGCCCATCAGAACCCCGACCTTCCCATCAACTTCAATATCAAAATGAACTTGGTCGAGGAGTTGTCCGCTTGTCTTAAGAAGATGGGCAAGCGCATCAAGGTAAGTTATTTTTAAGGAGAATGTAAACAATTATGCGCAAATTTGACACAAAAGTACAGCATTTGAAATATAAAGTATTGCGTGAAGTAGCGAGACTTGCGTGGGAGGATAAGCTTCTTGAGAATATTATAGATATTCCTAAAAAGCTCGTCCCCGGTAACGAGCCTACGATGCGTTGTTGTGTATATAAAGAAAGAGCCATCCTTGGTGAACGTGTTAAGCTTGCGATGGGTGGTGATAAAAACAACCCCAATGTGATTGAGGTCATTGAGATTGCATGCGATGAATGTCCCGTTGGCGGATTTGAAGTAACCAATGCTTGCCGCGGATGCCTCGCTCACCGCTGCGAGGATGTTTGTAAGTTCGGGGCTATCTCCTTTGATCACAATCATGTTGCGCATATAGATAAATCCAAATGTAAGGAATGCGGTGCGTGTGCAAAGGTTTGCCCCTATACCGCAATCGTCAGCCGCAAGCGTCCTTGTCAGAATGCTTGCAAGGTAAAAGCAATCTCTATGAATGAGGAGAAAGCGGCTAAGATCGATAACTCCAAGTGCATACAGTGTGGAGCTTGCGTATATCAGTGTCCCTTTGGCGCGATCATGGATAAGTCCTTTATGGTCAACGCCATTGATATCCTTAAAAAGAGCGAGCGAAACACAAGAGGTGGCAACTACAAGGTTTACGCCGTTGTTGCTCCTTCAATTTCGAGCCAATTCTCTTATGCTAAGCTCGGTCAGGTCGTAACAGGGCTGAAAAAGCTCGGCTTCCATGACGTTATTGAGGCAGCTCTCGGCGCAGACATGGTTGCTATGGCAGAGGCAAAGGAGCTCTCCGAAAAGGGACTTCTCACAAGCTCCTGCTGTCCCGCGTTCGTGCAGTATATTAAATCGCAGTTCCCGAATCTCGTTGAGCATATTTCGCATAATATGTCTCCTATGGCGGTGCTTGCGAAATACATCAAGGAAACAACTCCTAACGCAAAGGTGATCTTCATCGGCCCGTGCACCGCTAAAAAGGCAGAAGCACAGCTCGAGGAGATCAAGCAGTACGTGGATACCGTCCTCACCTTTGAGGAGCTTCAGGCACTCTTTGACAGCCGTGACATCGAGATCGAAACGCTTGAGGAAGGCGTTCTTGATAACGCATCTTATTTTGGTCGTATCTTTGCTCGCAGCGGAGGACTAACCGATGCGGCAGCTCAAGCTATAAAAGAGCAAAACATCGACTTTGAGATCAAGCCCGTCGTATGTGACGGAATCGAAGCCTGCCGTATGGCACTTCTCAAGTTGAACAAGGGTATTCTCGACGGTAACTTTATTGAGGGTATGGCTTGTGTCGGCGGTTGTATCGGAGGTGCAGGATGCCTCACTCACGGCGAAAAGAGCAGATCCGACGTTGACAAATACGGCCACGAGGCATTTGAAAAGACAATTGGAGATGCGGTTTCAATTTTGACGTGAGTTTAAATCCTCCCCTACCTAATGAAAAAATGAGGCAGCCCGTGTGGACTACCTCGTTTTTCTGGCGGAGAAGGAGAGATTTGAAGCGGCAAGCCGCCCTCCACCGTCGCATAGTCGCCGTGCGTCGTTCGGGGACTCACTTCCTTCGGCTCCTTGCTTTGGGCGGTTTCGCTGCGAAAAAACGATACTTAATCGTTTTTTCTTGCTACCCTTGCCGGCTAACCGTCGCGGTGAGTCAAATTTGCACGTTCAACGAAAAAATGAGGCAGTCCGATTGGACTACCTCATTTTTTGGCGGAGAAGGAGAGAATGTCTAGCCGCTTTGCGGCGTTGCACCTCCAAAACATAGTCGTCTTGCTTCCTGCCGGTCGCAATACTCCTTGTTTTGTCACTCGCTTATGCTCGCTGTATCGCCATTTAGGCGCGCTCGCAACGCTCCCTCTCGCGCCGCTAACCGCCACGGTGAGTTCATATTTGCACGTTCAACGAAAAAATGAGGCAGTCCGATTGGACTACCTCATTTTTTGGCGGAGAAGGAGAGATTTGAACTCTCGCGCCGGTTATTTCCGACCTACACCCTTAGCAGGGGCGCCTCTTCGGCCAACTTGAGTACTTCTCCATGTACTTTGCGAGCGGCCTTTGCAGAACTCGCGGATTTTATTATACATCATTTTTTCTATTTTGTCAATAGCTTTTGCGGTTTTTATTCCGACTTTTTTATTCTTTTTATTTTTGTAGGAACCGCGATGTCTAAAAATTCACGTTTTCTATTGACATTTTTACCATCGAAGTGTATAATTTAAGCGTGGATTCAAAATTTACGGAGGTCTCGATATGAAAAAATATGATACAAAAAAGCTTACCGTTCTTGCCTTGCTTACCGCTATTGTTGTAGTATTCCAATTTGCGGGATCTTTTATCCGCATTGGGGGAATGTTTGCTATATGTCCCGTTCTTATTCCCATCGTTATCGGTGCTGCGCTTTACGGTCCTATGGCAGGTGCGTGGCTTGGTTTTGCTTTTAGCCTTACTGTCATCATTTCCGGTGACGCGACGGCGTTCCTTGCGGTGAACGTACTTGGAACTATATTAACTGTTTTTGCAAAGGGAACTTGTGCGGGTCTTGGTGCGGGCTTTATTTACAAGCTTATTACAAAAAAGGCTGACGGCGAGGTCAGCGGCGGCAGAGAGACTGCGGCAGCTATTGCGGCGGCGGTTGCCTCTCCCATTATCAATACGGGAATCTTTCTTCTCGGCTGTCTTATGTTCTTTATGGAGACTATTGCGGAATGGGGAGCTGCTCTTGGTTTTGCTTCGGCGGGAAGCTATATGATACTCGGTCTTGCGGGCGGCAACTTCCTTTTCGAGCTTGCGCTTAACTTAGTGCTTTGCCCCGTGATCGTCCGTCTTATCAAGATTAGAGGAAAAATGGAAAAGAAATTCTGAGACAGATAGGCTGTTGCTTAATGCGACGGCCTTTTTTGTAAAGAAACTCGACAAGGTACAGGCATGTCGGACAGGAAAAAACAGCGGAGTAACACTTGGCGACCTTACGAGGGCGGGGCACAGATAAACTACCTGACCGTGGTTTTCCTTGGTTGAGGGTTGACAAAAAGCAAAATTTGTGCTATAATTCGTGAGTAACTCCGCTGAACGGTTGCGCGGTATCACGCCGAAAGGTATTACCGTGAGGAAAGTCCGGGCTTTATAGGGCAGGATAGCTGATAACGTCAGCCGAAGGCGACTTCCGGGAAAGTGCAACAGAAATAAACCGCCCGCAAGGGTAAGGATGGAAAGGCGAGGTAAGAGCTCACCCACTTCTACGGTAACGTAGATTTGCTGTAAACCCTATCCGAAGCAACACCGTATGGGGATTGTCTGCCCGACGTATATCCCCGGGTGGCACGGCGAAAGCCGAAGCCGAGTGGTGACACTCGGCGAAGATAGATAACCGTTCTCGACAGAACCCGGCTTACAGGCGAAGTTACAAAAAAGACCGATTTTATAAATCGGTCTTTTTTTGAAAGAATGAAAGGAGCGGTTCAAATGAACTGCTCCTTTAGATTTTATGCTATTTTTTCATCGATGCGGTGAGACCTATTACTCCGTCCACTATCAACAGCACGCCGACAACGACTATCATTATGTCGAGTGCGTTTCCGAATGCCAGCATAAGACCGACCACGATATTAAGTACGGGGAAGAGAAGGTCAAGGGCGTTTCTTACGTTCTTAAGCGTACCTATGAGCGCGATAACTCCCTTAACGGCGATAAGCACGCCGAGCACAAGCAGAACTATCTGCGCCGCAGTCCAACCGAGCACAAGAATTGCGATACCTATAATAAGGCTTGCCGCGCCGCCTGTCCAATGCTGCTTTGTGATATCGACGATACCCGACACCACAAAGATGATTCCCGCAATTGTCATTGCCCAACCGAGGGTCTGCGAACGGAATACAACGAGAAGTACACCGAGGATGATATAAAGCAGAGCTGACGTAAGATTCGAATTCTTTTTCATAAATTAAGTCCTTCCTTTCGGTTAAATCTTAACTATTCCGAACACGTCGAGAACAGAAGACACAAGAATCATAAGAATGAAGATGGGGGCGATATATTTTATCATTACCACAAAGAGCTTTTCGCCCTTGAATTTACCCGTAAGAGAAACCTCGTCGATAACGGTTTTGGGTTTGATGCAGTAGCCGACGAACGCGCAGGTGGCAAATGCGACGATAGGCATAACAAGGCTGTTGCTGATGAAGTCGAAGAAATCAAGGAACTGAAGACCGATAATCTTGACCTCACTCCACGCGCTGTAGCCGAGGCAGGAGAGAAGTCCAAGGGTGATGCTTATTGCATACACAGACACGCAGGCGGTCTTTCTGCCTATTTTAAGCTTGTCAATGAATATTGAAACGATTGTCTCCATGAGCGATATGGAGGAGGTGAGTGCGGCGAAGAACACCATAATGAAGAACGCCGCGCCTATAACAGAGCCGCCGGGGATTGACTCGAATATCTTGGGAAGGTATTGGAACATAAGTCCCGCGCCCTTCTGCGCGAGAGCCTCTGCGTCACCGTGAGAGAATGCGTAAACCGCGGGGATTATCATAAGACCGGCAAGGAATGCTACGCCTGTGTCGAATATTTCTATCTGCTTAACAGAGCCTTCAATGCTGATATCCTTTTTCATATACGAGCCAAAGGTTATCATGATACCCATTGCAAGCGACATCGAGTAGAAGAGCTGACCCATAGCCGCCACAACGGTCATAATAGAGAATCTTGAGAAATCGGGCTTGATGTAGTAGACCACACCCTGCCAAGCTCCATCCATTGTGAACACGGTATATATAACGATTGCGATAATAAGTAGGATAAGCACGGGCATCATAACCTTGCTTACCTTTTCGATTCCCTTATCAACGCCGAGAAGGACGATGACTGCGGTGATCGTCACAAATACGAGAAACCAGATTATCGGCTCGCCAATTTGTCCGATGTAGTCGCCGAAGTAGGCATCCTGCGCCATATTCTTGCCGTCGCCTGTGAAGAAGCCGAAGAAATATTTAGTTACCCAACCGCCGATTACCGAGTAGTAGGGAAGTATAATTACGGGAACGAGAGCCGCCGCCCAGCCAACAGCCGAGAACCGCTTGTCAAGTGCTGAAAACGCCTCGATTGCGCTCTTCTGAGTTTTTCTTCCGATAGCTATCTCGGCAACCATAAGCGAGAAGCCGAAGGTGACTGAAAGGGCAATATAAACGAGCAGGAAAATTCCTCCGCCGTATTTAGCCGCGAGATATGGGAATCTCCATATGTTGCCAAGTCCTACCGCTGAGCCTGCCGCGGCGAGAACGAAGCCGATTTTACCTGTGAATGAACTTCTGTTAGCCATAATATTCTCCTGATGATTTTTTGTACGCGAATGCATTTGCGCAATAGTCTTTATTATTTTACCACATAATTACAGATTTTTCAACACCATATTGAAAAAAAGGATGAAAAAAAGGATGAAAAAGTGAGCGAAATTTTTTGATGCAGAATTGAAAAATGCCGTTTACTGTAGCGGATTTATAGGGTAAAATAGTATACCTAAATATTTATTGTGTACTATATTACACTTATGTGAGGGTGCAAAAAGCGGTGAAAGCCTTGAAAATATTGGGTTTGTCGGGTTCTGACGGTGTGTAGACTGCGGGAGACAAAAATGTTTTTTCGGCGCGGATATTTTGCTAAGGTGATTGACTTTAGCGGAAAAATGTGTTACAATAAATTTGGAGAATGATACTTTGTTTTTGAAGGAGGGATATGATGAAAAGATATGCAATTTACGGTGCCGGATCGCTTGGAACGGTGCTCGGCGCGTATATAACCAAGAACGGCGGAGAGATAGACCTTATCAACAGAAACCGCGCCCACGTGGAGGCGCTTAACGAAAACGGCGCGACGGTGACGGGAACCGTGGAGTTCAACGTGCCCGTAAGCGTGATTTTGCCCGACGAGATGGAGGGCAGATACGACGTTATTATTCTGCTTACAAAACAGCTTCATAATGCCGAGGTAGTGACGGTGCTTAAGGATCACCTTGCCGAGGACGGCGTTATCGTCAGCCTGCAAAACGGATTGCCCGAGCCGGGCATTGCCGAGATAGTTGGCAACGAGCGCACTATGGGTTGTACGGTGGAGTGGGGAGCTACTCTCGTTTCGCCCGGAGTCTGCAAGCTGACAAGCTCACCCGACAGCCTTTCCTTCCATATGGGGAAGATGGAGGGTATAAGCGACGAGCGCTACGCCGAGGTGAAGGCTTTGCTTGAGCTTATGTGCCCCGTCCACGAGGAAAGCAATCTTATTGGAGTAAGATGGTCAAAGCTTCTCATAAATGCCACCTTTTCGGGTCTTGGCACGGTGCTTGGCGGTACGTTCGGGTCGGTTTCCGAGAACGCCGACGCGCGCAAGGTGGCAATAAGGCTTATGAAGGAGTGCATCGACGTAGGACATGCGGCAGGTGCCGAGTTCGCGCCTGTTCAGGGCAAGGACATTACAAAGCTGTTCTACTATGAAAACGCCATAAAGAGAACGGTGGCAACGGCGCTTATTCCCATTGCGATGAAGAAGCACCGCAATATCGAGCCGTCAATGCTTCAGGACATCAAGCAGGGTAAGCCCTGCGAGATTGACGCAATAAACGGCGTGGTTTGCTATTGGGGCAATCGCCTCGGTGTGGCAACACCTATAAACGACCGCGTGGTTGAAATCGTGAAGAAATGCGAAAGCGGAGAGCTTAAGCCTTGCGCCGAGAACGTGAGATTTTTTGACGATCTTTTGGCTTGATTGGTTGGATTTAACCTTATAATGATTACAAAGAGACCGTCTCCTTGCGAGGCGGTCTCTTTTGCGTTGGATATGGTATACGATAAATTATTGTTTGAAGCACTATGTTAGCACAAACCGCCTCCTTTGCCTCCCTTGTCAAAGGGAGGGGGACCGCGGAACGCGGTGGAGGGATTCATTTGCTCGTTTTCGATTTTAGATAATCGAACAAACATAATGAATTATTTATGTTTCATAGATTTGTACAATGTCCAACTCTGTGCGGGAATCCCCCCACCACTATCGTGGTCCGCCCCCCC
>JBGVHJ010000006.1:0-4723 GCA_045122255.1 Eubacteriales bacterium
AGCCGTCACCGCTTCGCGTTGACGGAGCTCGATTCGCATCCAAATCACGGCGTAGCCGTGGATGGAATCCGCAACTTGTTGCGGAATGGAATTGCGACGCAGTCGCGTATGGAATCAAGCCGTAGGGAGATGCGTATACACGCTTGCGCGTGATGCCATACGCCTTCGGCGATTCCATACAATGCGCAAGCGCATTGATTCCATACCAAGCCTACGGCTTGGATAAAAAGATAACATCCGAACTGAAGGTTCGGATGTTATCTTTTTGGTGACCCGCCGGAGACTCGAACTCCGGACCCCTTGATTAAAAGTCAAGTGCTCTACCATCTGAGCTAGCGGGTCATTTTTTCGCTTACTTGAATATTATACCACAACGGAGGGCCTTTGTCAACATTTTTTTTGCTTCGCTGTGTACAAAAAAAGAGGCTTAAAGTGGGATACTTTGTGCAAACTCAACAAAAAATATTGAAAAGAGCCGCCATTCGGCGGCTCAAAAATATTATATCAATTGTTTGACTCTTCGCTGTCGGATTTTTCGGTCGAGTCGGCAGATTCCGAAGCCTTGGAGGTCGGTGCATCTTCGCTCGGAGCGATCTCGCAGTTGTCATTTGCCTTCTTTCTCTTTTTTTTGGTCTTGCCTTCAGCTTCTGCAAACTGCTGCTTGAATTCGATGAGAAGGTGATGCTTTCCGTTTTTCTTGAGCGTATATGCGCAGATCTTTCCGATTATATCGTATATAACGGCAAAGAGCGGAACGCCGATAAGGAGTCCGGGGAAGCCCCAAAGGCCGCCGAAAAGGATAACCGCGAAAATGACCCAAACGGGAGCGAGCTTGATATTTCCGCCGACGATGTTGGGGTCGATGATATATCCGTCGATAAACTGATAAACGCACACGAATATTACGAAAATTATCACGTGCAAAAATCCGTAGGTGGGGTCGGACGCGAGAATGATGAAGCCCGAGGGGATCGATCCGATAAAGGGACCGAAGATCGGGATGATATTCGTGACACCGCACATTACCGCGATCAGGGGAGCGTGGGGAATTCCAACGAGGGTGAGGAAGATATAGTATACGAGACCGACTATTGTTGAGCCGATGATCTTACCCTCGATATAGCCTCCGAAGGTCTTATCGGCGAAGCGTGCTTCTTCAACTATGGCATCGACTACCTTGTCTTTTTTGAATATAACGTGGAGGAGCATTACCGATTTTGCGGCGATGGCTCTTCTGTTCAAAAGAAGGAAAAAGGATATTACCACACCGATACCGAAGTCGATAAGTGAGCTGATAACGTTTGAGGTGCTTGAGAATATCGTTACTATAAGATCGGTTCCGCTTCCCGAGCCGCTGGTAATATTGGTGAACATCTCGCTGATCTGGGGGTTATTTACGACCTCAGCCAGAAGCTTTCCGGTTTCGGCAAGCTTATATTCGGGGGCGACCTCCTTGAGAGCGATAAGCTTTCCTGCGACCTCGCTTCCGATCAGATCCTTGATGAAGTCGTTTGAATCGATAAGTTCGTTAACAAATCCAAGAATGTTATCGATATACTGGGGGAGAAGATTGATGAAATTGTTAACGCTGTCGTACACGCCCTTACCGGCAATGAAAAGCAGGAAGGCGATGGCGAGAATGGCGACCACGTAAGAAATGAGGATCGAGACAGGATTGATGATCTTTTCAACGCGGCGGGGGTTTTTATCTCTTGCCTTTGAGAATATCTTAAGCAAAAGTCTTTCGAAGAAGTTGCATATGTGCTTTAAGAGATAAGCGATAATGCCGCCGATGATAAAGGGCATGATTATGCCTATTACGTTTGAGATGACACCGAGTATCTCATTCTTGTTATTAAGCACGAAGAAATAAGTGATACATAACAGTATGACACCAAGAACCACACCTGCGATGGCAAGTGTTTTTCTGAATCGCCATCTTCCCATGTTTTGATTTTCCATAGATCTATTTCGTCCTTTCGGAATAAATACATATTACTTTAAGTTTAACACAATTATATGGGAATGTCAAGGCTTTGTAATGCCGAAATTTGGTATAAAAGGCTGATTTTAAAGCAAAATTAAATAATAATTTACATAATTAAGATTAAATTCACGCGTTTTCCTCGGGAATATTGAGAGAAATTCCTTCGATGAGGTCGGAAAAGCAGGTGTCATCGGCAATTTCTATCCGCACGCCTTCGATATGAATGTATCTGAGGGATGTGAAATTATAGCTTGAAAGCGGCTTATCGAGAGCGTCGTTTGTGTGCGCGCTTACCAGAGTCTGCCCCTCGGAAAAGCCGGTTATAAGCAGGGTGTGATAGAAATCTCCCGTCTCGTCGGCAAGCTGCACCACGTCGCCCTCAAAGACCCCTGCGGCATCCACCACAAGGCCGTAGGGACCTATGCCGCCGTTATTTGCCGAAAACGAGGGGTTTCCGGTTATGAAATCGTAGAAAAACTCAACGCTGCTCCAAGCAGGTGCGCGGTTGTTTTCGTTTATGTAATACCAGCCGAAATCGGGGGTGAAATTCATCTGGCAGGAGCCTGCGTAGATGCTTTGCGATACGAAATTTGTGCAATCACCGCCTCTGCCCGCGAAATTCGGGAAAAGGGGATTGCGCGAAAGTGCCCAGCGGCGAGCGTATTCGATAGCGCGGGCGCGGTTGTATTCCTTGTAAACTAACATAGAGAGCCTCCTTGATATTATGTCGTTATCATTATATGCCGTTTGATGCTTCTTGAGCTCAATACGGGCAAATTTTGATGAAGCTTCGGTATAAATGCGCCGCACGGGACATATAGTTTAGTGAAAAAATTATGCGGAGGATGAATATATGGAAAAATACACGGATATGCCGCAAAACGGCGGCTTTCAGCAATTGGTATGTGACAAGACCGTTTTCACCGAGCTTTCGGGGGATTTTACGCTCCCCGATTATCAGCCCGAGATAAAAAGGCTTTTGAGAGTTTCGGCATCGGTGCTCCCGCCTTCAAAATATGTCGGCAATCACGGCGCGTCATTGGCAGGGAATCTTGACTATTACGTGCTTTACACCGGTAGTGATAACGCGCTTTATTGCGCGCCGCTCAGCGCAGAATACAAGGTCGAGATACCTCTTGACCGCGCCGATGAGCTTGGTGACGGTTATCTGCAGAACCTTTCCGCGGTGGCAGACAGCGTACCCGATATGATAAGCGGAAGAGTTACCGCGCCGAGAAAGATAAGCATCAAGTGCCGTCTTATGAGTCGCGTGCAGATATTCGGTGAATTGCCGCTTGAGAACGGGTTTGACGAGAGTGACGGGTCGCTTCAGATGCTTTACGGCAAAAGCGACGCGCTTAAGAGGTGCTCGGGCATTGGCGAGACGGTGAAGGTGACCGACGAGATGATATGCGATAGTCGGGACGGGGAAATACGTGTGATAAGTGCAGAGGGCAGGGTACTGATAACCGAAGCCTCGCACTCGGTCGGTAACGTATTTTGCCGAGGCGATCTGTATCTTAAGCTTCTGCTTTGCCGCGAGGGGGGAGACCTGCCCTACGTTGCGGTGCGCAAGATCCCGATTTCGGGTAACGTGTCGGTGGAGGGCGCCAAGGACGGTGCAGATGCCAACGCAAGAGGCTCGGTCAGTGAGCTGAGCATTACCGTTGAAGAGGGAAGGATCGGAATCGAAGCGGGCGTGCTGCTTGAGGTCGAGACCTGCCACCGAGAGGAGATCGGATACGTCAAGGACGTATACTCGGTCTCAAGAGCGGCAGCGAACTCGTATAAGGACGTTCCTGTCCTGTCCTTGGGCGAGAGCTTCGGCGGCAATTTCACGCTCAGCGATTCTTTGACGCTTGACGAGGTGGGAATTGCACCGGGCGCAAGGATCATTGACGTATGCGGAGTCGCGAAGACCGAAGACGGTGTAAGTGACGGCGAGCGCTGTCAGGTCACGGGAAAGGTGAGATTTTCCTTGCTTTGCGAAAAGGACGGCGAATATTCGGTCAGCGAAGCCGAGCTTCCTTTTACCTACAGAACGGCGGTCAAGGGAGGCTTCGATAAGGTGTCGTCCTCTGCCGAGGTGATATCCGCTCGGGCGAGAGTGGACGGAGAGCGGTTAGGCATCGATGCCGAGATCGGCATTATCGGAGTAGCTTATAGCATTGAAAATAAAAAAATGCTTTCGGAGGTAGCATTCGGAGATGCCTGCCATAAGGGGCGAGGCGAATTCGTGGTCTGCTATCCCGCTTTTGACGATAGCGCGTGGAGCGTAGCGAAGCGGTACGGCGTAGAGCTTGCTAAATTCCAAGATGCAAACGGTCTTGACCGTGATCTCCCGGCTGATTCTCAAGATGCCCTCAAGGGAGTTAAGTATCTTGTGATCTGAGTTCAAATTTTGATTTGTGGGGATGCGGGGGATGCGGGGGATGCGGGGGATGCGGTTTCCGCTTTCTTGAAATGAAAACTGCAAACTCGCAAGCGAGATTTGCGCGAGTTTGCCTCACGGCAAACGTCTGCTTGGCAAAGAACTTCCCCTGAAATTATTTGGTGATGTAGCCATATTGTCATTTTACACCGTGAGGATTTTAAACAAAGCCTCACTGCTATCGTGTTGCAAGTAATACTTGAATTGCTTGCTTCAAATTTTGATTTGTCGGTGGGTTGAACAACACCCCAAAACCGTAGGGGAGGGGCTTGCTCCTCCCGCGATATTGGGCTCAAATCGTTCAT
>JBGVHJ010000007.1:0-2508 GCA_045122255.1 Eubacteriales bacterium
GGCATGTTATAATATCAAGTGCAACAGGCAAAAAATTTTCAAAAAACAATAGACAATACTCTCACCATAGTGTAAAATGTAGTTACCACACAAACATTTTAAAGGAGGTAAGAATATTGTCTTACACACATTTTACACTAACAGAGCGCTATAGTCTACAGCAATTATTGAACGAAGAGAAAAGTTTTCGTGAAATTGCGAGAATACTTGGAAGAAGTCCATCAACCATTAGTCGCGAAGTCAAAAGAAATTGGAGCAAGAAGAAGAACCGCTACAACCCCTGGAGAGCTACAACACTTTATATAATCCGACGCAAAAAATGTGTACGTCAAAGTGTGATTCAACCTAATACAAAACTATATAGGTTTATAGTAAAAGGGTTAAAAAAGCTGTGGTCTCCTGAAACGATAGCCGAGAAAGCCAAAAGAAAGGGATATAGCATCTCTTTTTCAACCATTTATTCGGCTGTTAAAGCAGGTGTGTTTTCTGGTATTACACCCAAAACTCATTTACGCCGTAGAGGTAAGAAACCCAATACAAAGCGTGGTAATCGTGCTACTATTCACCCTGAACACACCATTCATGACCGTCCTTCCGAAGCCAATGATCGATCAAGGTTTGGAGATTGGGAGGGGGATACTGTTTGCGGTGCCAAGAACAAAAGTTGCCTTGTAACCCAAGTGGATAGAAAAAGCCGATTATTAGCTGCCGCCATATCTTCAAATCACACTAAAGAAGCCGTTCGTAAAGCTACTAAACGGGCTTTTGAGTTATTGGAAATTGATATACCGGTTCTTACTATGACCTTAGACAACGGTTCTGAATTTGCTGATTTCAAGGGAATTGAAGAAGATCTTGATACCACTATCTATTTCGCTGACCCTCACTCACCATGGCAAAGAGGATCTAACGAAAACATGAATGATATTATTCGCTTCTTCTTTCCTAAAGGCACTGATTTCTCCTTGGTTTCGGAAGATCAATTGATGGAGGTCGTTAATCTTATTAATTCCAGACCTCGCAAATGCCTCGATTATTTATCCCCTATTGAATTTTTTTCTAAAAAGTGTTGCACTTGACTTGACAACTTGCCGTCCCCCTTCCCCAAGGGGAAGGCTTATTTTGCTATCTTCGCTCTTGCGACTCTTACGCAGGTAGACATACCGTAGGGGTATCCCGTAGCGTTGAAGGAGAAGGCGCCGTCGCTGTTCCAAGAGAAGGCAAGGCTCTCGCCGTTATCCATCCACTCAATGCTCTCAATGCACTCGGGCACACGGTTAAAGGCGATATTTCCGCTGTACTTTCCGTCGGCGGTAACGTTCACGTTGCCGTTTCTGCCCAGATCGTGAACAAAGAAGTAGAGATAATCATCGGTCTTCAGGGCAAAATTCTTGGGATTTATGCAGGTAGCGCCGTGAGGCTTACCCTCGTAGATAGCCTCGCCGTAGAGGGACATCCACTTTCCGAGAACTCGCATAAGCTCGCGCTGAAGTGGATCCACACCGCCCTGAGCGGTAGGGCCGATATTGAGCAGATAGTTAGCTCCCACCTTTCTGCAGGCGCAGAGATGCTCAATAATGGATGCGGGAGACTGATAATTGAAATCGTTCTCTCCGATTCCCCAATGATCGTTCAAGGTGTGGCACATCTCAGCCGCAATATACTTAGACATTCCCTCCCGGTTCATAGGAGTGGGTCTGCCCTGCTCAAAGGTCACCGAGTCGATCTCAGGATTGCCGATAGCTCCACGGGCGCCAAGACCCGTATTGTTCACGATGATGGCATCAGGCTGATACTTTCTGATGGTGGCGTAAAGAGCATCCTCCTTCCAATCCGCACCAGGCTTACTCCAGTTACCGTCGAACCAAAGTCCTCCGATCTTGCCGTAGTTCTTGCAAAGAATTTCAACACTCTTGCGGAGATACTCCAGATACTCGTCGAAATTACCGTTAAAATCGGGGTTGTACCAGTCGAGGGTGGTGTGGTAGAAAAAGGGAACGATGCCGTGACGGTTGCAGGCGTCCACGAATTCACGGATAAGATCGCGCTTTGCCGCACTGTGAGGCGCATCGAACTCGGATAGCCCACAGGTATCGTAGAGAGAAAAGCCCTCGTGATGTCGGGTGGTCAGAGTGATGTACTTACATCCCGCATTCTTCGCCGTCAGAACGAACTCGTCTGCATTGAAGTCCTCGGCGGTAAAGGTGTCGGCAAGCTTCTTGTACTCCTCCATCCTTCTGCCGTGGATGTGGTAGGTCCATTCGCCCATGCCGAGCTGGGAATAAAGTCCCCAGTGGGCGAACATTCCAAGACCCAGCTTTTCAAAGTCAGCTATTCTTTTTTCAGGTGTTGGTATTGCCATAGAACAGTCCTCCATAAAATACTAACGTTTAATAAATTATAACATAGTAATGACCCAATGTCAATTATTTTCAGACAACTCCCGTTGACGAAAAACAGAGGTGAAATTTGTATATTATCCCCAATTTCCACACTGTGTATTCGGAA
>JBGVHJ010000008.1:0-2776 GCA_045122255.1 Eubacteriales bacterium
AAGAGCGGTACTGCAAAGAAGTACGTTCAGAAATGGATGCCGATCGTTGCAGCTTCCCAGTCCGTAAAGGGTAACGAGAAGGAGCGTGAATTCCTCCTCTCCTGGACCAACGTTGTTGATTACGAATAATCAAGCGTTTTCCTATAACCGATGCGGAGCTTCCGAAATACGTTCAGGGAAGCTCCGCAAAATCCTGAAAAAAATAAATAGATAGAGGTAATGAATCATGCTTAAAATCACAGTTTGTATCGGAAGCTCCTGCCACATTAAGGGCTCCCGTCAGGTAGTAGAACAGCTCCAGTATTTGATCGCAGAAAACAAACTCGGCGACAAGGTAGAGCTTGGAGGCACCTTCTGCATGGGCAAGTGCCAGCAGGGTGTGTGCGTAACAGTAAATGATGCCTTCTATTCGGTTACTCCCGATACCGTAGAAGAGTTCTTCGCAAAGGAAATTTTGGCAAAGGTATAAGATTATGATTTTCGTTCAGGTTTGTGTTGGCTCATCTTGCCACCTCAAGGGCTCGCAGGATATCGTGGAGCTCTTTGAAAAAGCCGTGAAGGATCATAACATAGAGGACGAGGTCGTGCTTTCCGGTAGCTTCTGCATCGGAAAGTGCAACCGAGTCGGTGTCACCGTTCAAGTTGACGACGAAATCCACGTCGGAATCACAAGAGAGAATTTCAAGGAATTCTTCACGGAGAACATATTAAAAGTTATTGAAAACGAAAGGAAGTGACGGTCATGGCAAACTGCTTAACACTCAAAAAATCCAACTGTAAGAACTGCTATAAGTGTATCCGTCACTGCCCTGTTAAGGCTATCCGCTTTTCGGGTAACCAAGCCCATATTATCGGCAATGAGTGCATTCTGTGCGGTCATTGCTTTGTTGTGTGCCCCCAGAACGCAAAGGAGATCGTGGACAGCACGGAAAAGGTCAGAGTTCTAATCCAGAGCGGCGATCCGGTCATCGTCAGCCTTGCTCCCTCCTTTGTTGCAAATTACGACGGTGTTGGAATTGATGCTATGCGTAAGGCACTTCAAAAGCTCGGCTTTGCCGACGTTGAGGAAACCGCCATCGGCGCCACCATCGTTAAGACCGAATATGAGAGAATGCTTCGCGAGGAGGAGCACGATATTATCATCACCTCCTGCTGTCATTCCATCAATCTTCTGATACAGAAATACTTCCCTGCCGAGCTTCCCTATCTTGCAGATGTAATGTCGCCTATGCAGGCACACTGCGTAGATATCAAGAAGCGCATCCCGAACGCAAAGACGGTATTCATCGGTCCGTGTGTAGCAAAGAAGGACGAGGCGGAATATTACGAGGGTCCGGTTGACGCCGTGCTTACCTTTGAAGAGCTTACCAACTGGCTCAAGGCTGAGCATATCACCCTTGATAAGGAGCTCGACAACACGCCCGAAAGCCGCGCACGTTTCTTCCCCACGACCGGAGGAATCCTCAAGACGATGGCACAGAACGCACCCGGATATACCTATATGGCACTTGACGGCGTTGAGAACTGTATCACCGCTCTCAAGGATATTGAAAACGGAAAGATACACAAGTGCTTTATCGAGATGTCTGCGTGTGTCGGAAGCTGCATCGGCGGACCTGTTATGGAAAAGTATCACCGCTCACCCGTACACGATTACATGTCGGTTGCACAGTATGCGGGAACACGCGATTTCGACGTAGCACAGCCCGACGCTCTCACCCTGAAAAAGAATTTTACGGTCATTGACCATAAGCTTATGCAGCCTGCCGAGTATGAGATCGCTGCCGTTCTTCGTCAGATGGGTAAGTTCAAGCCCTCCGACGAGCTCAACTGCGGCTCCTGCGGATACAACTCCTGTCGCGAGAAAGCGATTGCGATCTGCCAAGGAAAAGCGGAGATCTCCATGTGTCTGCCCTTCCTTAAGGATAAGGCGGAAAGCTTCTCGGATACCATCGTAAGAAATACTCCCAACGGTCTGATCGTCCTTAACGAAAACCTTGAGGTTCAGCAGATCAACGCGGCGGCAAGAAAAATCATGAACATCCGCTCCGAATCTGACGTGCTTGGCGAGCCGGTCATCCGCATCCTCGATCCTGCCGTATTTGTCAGCGTCAGAAACAGCGGAAGAAGCGTAAGAGACCAGAAGGTTTATCTTGCGGAGTACAAAAAGTACGTTGAACAGACCGTCGTATTCGATCCCGATTCCCGTATGCTCGTCGGCATTATGCGCGACATAACGGACGAGGAAGCCGAGAGAGAAAGAAAGACGAGAATCAATCAGCAAACCGTTGAGGTTGCCGATACCGTCGTTGAAAAACAAATGAGAATCGTACAGGAAATTGCTTCTCTGCTCGGAGAGACCGCAGCAGAAACCAAGATCGCCCTGACGAAGCTAAAGGAGTCTATCGGCGATGAATGATTTGTGTGCAGATATCGGATACAAAAGCATCAATCATATCGGCGAGGAGCTTTGCGGTGACCACGTAGACATCGTAGAGGAAAACGAAAACTCCACAGTCATCGTGCTGGCAGACGGTCTTGGAAGCGGTGTTAAGGCGAGTATCCTTTCCACTCTGACCTCCAAGATCATCTCCACGATGATGGCTGCGGGACTTCCCATTGAGGAATGTGTGTCAACGATTGCCGCTACCCTTCCTGTTTGCTCGGTGCGCGGCGTGGCATATTCCACCTTTACCATTATTCATATTCAGAACAATGACACGGCAGAGATCATCCAGTATGACAACCCTCACGTGATCGCTTACAGAAACTTTGA
>JBGVHJ010000009.1:0-2635 GCA_045122255.1 Eubacteriales bacterium
TTGACCGCTGCCACAACCGGTATTAGTGAGAAGAAAGCGCGGAGCTTGGGCTATGAGACCGATTCCGTTGTTCTTTCTCCCATGAGTCATGCAAGCTATTATCCCGGTGGGATGGTAATGACGATGAAGGTCGTCTTTGAAAAGAACACGTATAAGCTCCTCGGTGCACAGATCATAGGTTATGATGGCGTAGACAAACGCATTGACGTGCTTGCAACCGCAATTCGTGCGGGTATGAAGGCGACAGAGCTCAAGGAGCTTGATCTCGCCTATGCTCCTCCGTACTCATCCGCAAAGGATCCCGTGAATATGGCTGGCTTTATGATCGACAACGTCGCGAGCGGTGTTATGAAGCAGTGGCATATTGAAGACGCGGATAAGCTTCCGCGAGACGGCAGCGTAACCTTGCTTGATACCCGTACAGTCGGAGAATATCAGAGAGGTCATATCGAGGGCTTTTACAACATTCCTGTTGACGAGCTGAGAGAACGCCTTGATGAGGTGGACCCTGGTAAGCCCGTCTACGTGATCTGCCAGAGCGGGCTCAGAAGCTATATTTCCTGCCGCATTCTCGAAGGTAATGGCTATACAGCATACAACTTTGCAGGCGGCTTCCGCTTCTATCAAGCAGTCATGAATGACAGAGCTTTGATCAAACGAGCAACAGCTTGCGGCATGGACGGCTGATGAAGATAAGTACTTGAAAAATTCATAAAATTATGGTATAATCATACTATAATAAATTATAGTTTCCCGATGAGGTTGTGGGAAATCAATCTATATGAGGATGACGATGCGCCCATGACTTTGGTTAAGTTATGGGCGTATTTTGCTATTTTAAAGGAGAGTTAAGGTAATATTATTACCCGTTGTATAGACAATGAAAAACAAAAAAAGTTTAATCGTTATTTTGTTAATCGTTTGCTTTAGCCTTGCTGTTGTTGGCGTAGCTTCGATATTGGGGGTAAACGCCTACGTAAAGTCGGTTGGAGGTAGTAATATTATTACGCCGGAAGAAGCGCTAAATTTTGATGATGTAGATTGTATTATTGTTCTTGGTTGTTTGGTAAAGGATAATGGCAATCCGAGCGATATGTTGGCTGACCGCCTTAAAAGAGGTATAGAATTATATGAACAAGGATCTGCACCTAAAATCATTATGAGTGGAGATCACGGCAGAGAAAACTATGATGAAGTCAACACGATGAAGCAAGTCGCCATTGACGAGGGCGTGCCGTCGAGTGATGTATTTATGGATCACGCAGGCTTTTCTACATACGAAAGCATATATAGAGCAAAAAAGGTATTTGAAGCGGATAAAATTATCATTGTAACGCAGGAATATCACCTATACCGCGCTCTTTATATTGCCGAAAAGCTTGGTGTCGAAGCCTATGGTGTTAATGCCGACTTTCATACTTATTGGGGGCAGTCGTCGCGTGAGCTTCGTGAAATCCTCGCAAGATGCAAGGATTTTGCAAACACAATTATCAAGCCCGAGCCGACTTACCTTGGCGCAACAATTCCCGTAAGCGGTGATGGAGACATAACTAACGATAAGTAATAATGGTGAACAAAACAATAAAAAAGAAACGAACTAAGATAATCACTTTAAGTGTCATCGGGATTGCTCTTGTTCTGTTGATTATATGTATAGCTTGGGGCAATAACGCGCTTGAACTGAATTCATATAGCATTGCAAGTAACAGCTTGCCTAAAGAGTTCGACGGATTCCGTATAGCTCAGGTGTCAGATCTTCACAATGCCGAAATGGGTAAGGACAATGAAAAACTTATTTCGATGTTGGCAGATGCCGAGCCGGATATTATTGTGATTACGGGAGATATGATCGATTCACGAAATACAAAGGTCGATGTAGCATTGGCATTTGCGGAGCAGGCGGTAAAGATAGCGCCGTGCTATTACGTTACGGGCAATCACGAAGCAAGAGTTGACGAATACAGCAACCTCAAAGATGGTATGACAGAACTTGGTGTTATCGTACTTGAGGATGCGAAAACTGAAATAGTTTGCTCGGGAGAAAGCATTGTTCTTGTCGGCGTTACTGATCCGAGTTTTGAAACCGATTATTTGTTTGGTGACGATGAAACTGTAATGCAAAGCAAATTGAAAGAGCTGATAAATGAGGAAGATGGATATGTTGTTCTTCTTTCTCATCGCCCCGAATTGTTTGATACCTATGTGGAAAACAAAGTGGACTTAGTATTTAGCGGTCACGCGCACGGCGGTCAGTTTAGAATCCCCTTTATTGGTGGTGTTGTTGCGCCAAATCAAGGCGTATTTCCTAAATACGACGCGGGCATTTTCACAGAAGGAAACACCAATATGGTTGTCAGTAAAGGAGTAGGAAATAGTATTATTCCATTCCGTGTATGCAACCGTCCCGAAGTGATTTTGATTGAACTTACTACGCAAGGAGAATAAGTCGAATGACCTTTTATGATGAACAATTACAAAACCTTCAGCAGCAAGTGGCAAGAAAAGCACACTTGGAAACTGTATTGAGAGATTTACATAATCAAAAGAAAGAGCTTGACATAAAGGTTGCAGATCTGAATCGTGTCAAGCAGGATGAGCAAACAGATGTTGATCGTCTTGAAGGACATAGCCTTGC
>JBGVHJ010000010.1:0-3363 GCA_045122255.1 Eubacteriales bacterium
CCAGCGGAGAAGGGGGACCACGCAGTGGTGGATGAGGAGATCGCCCTTTAATGGATAAAATGTCTTAAAAGATTTTCACCAATAGCGTTATTCTAAAAGGGATTGTTATGGGTGAGGTCGGTTGTAAAGCCACCCTATAAATCTGCAAATGATCTCCTCATCCACCGCGTTGCGGTCCCCCTTCTCCGCTGGAGAAGGCTAACCGACAAATCAAAATTTGAACCACAATAAAATCAGGCTTACGAAAAATCGCAAGCCTGATTTTTATTATTCTTCGGTCAGTGTCGGGCAATCCTCGCCTGCTTTATAGGCGCGGACGTATTCGCAGAGCCAGAGGTAATAGAGGTCGCCGTGACCGCCCTCCATAGGCTCGATATCGCGGCTGTACTCTTGGGTATAGTTATCCACGAACGTGGTCTCGCCGTCGACTATAAATCTCTGCGCCGCCCACTCGTTCCACCAGGTAACGGTGACCACCTTAGGGCGGTATTTGAAGGCATTTTTCCATTGCTTATTGAAAAATCTGCCGCCGTCTCTGCCGTGGGCGGTAGGATAGGACATATAGGTCTCCTGAGTTGCCACCGCAACGCTTATCTGCTCTCTTACGCCGTCTTTTACATAGACGGTATTTCGGTTATCAACGTTGAGGAATCGCCAGCATTCATCGCTTGTCAGTCCCCACATATGTCTCACCGTGAAGAGCTCGGGACGTGGGAAGCGACCCACGGCTTTTGTGCTTATCATAAAAGGCTTTCCGTCCCAATAGACGAAGCAATCCTTCCACTCCTCCACGGTATAAAAGCGCTGATAAAAGGCATCGATCAGTGCCCCCTTGCTCTCTCCGCACCAAAGGACGATATAGGGTGTTTTCTTTCCCTCCGCTCTCATCTCAACGATAGTTTCACAGAGGGCGCGGAGAGGCGCGAAAGCCCAGGTCTCACCGTGCTTTTCGTTCTCCACGTAGCCGTCGTTTGCATTGGTATAATCAAGGATTATGAAATCGATTCCGGCGGCGGCAAGCAGAGTCATATTGTTACGGATGGCTTTTTTGTCGGTGCTTCGGTAGTAGCCTTGGGCGGGCTTGCCCCAGTAATGGAACTGACCCACGTTTCCCCACTGTTGCCGTCCTGCTAACACCTCGGCGATATTGTAAAAATCGGTGACAGGCTCGTCGCCCTCGCCTAAAATTCCGTCGAACCAGACCGAGTAGCAGATGCTGACAAGGTCTTTTTTATTGGTAATATCAAGTCCCATTTCGGTTTCCTCCTCGATCTCTGATTCTGATTCCGATTCCGATTCGGCTCTGCTCTCGGAGTCTGTCTGCAATTCGCTTTCCAATTCGCTGCTGCTCTCGGCTTCTGCTTCCGCCCCGCTTTCAATTTCGCCTGAGCCGTACGTGCAGGAAAAGGCAGAAAGCAGCATCGAAAAAATTAATAATAAGGCTAAAAATCTGAATTTTTTCATATCAAAGTATCTGACATATGTCTTTTAATCGGTTGGCGAGGTCGTAAGCCAGTCTGCGGATCGCGTCAAGGTCGGGGTTCTCCTCCTTGCGCCACTTATTGATGAGATAGGTGGGTGGAGTTGCCATGGGTATCATATCACAGCATTCGAGAAGATTTGCCGCCTCCTCGCAGGCTTCAAGCAGCTCATCGGGATTGCTCCGTCTGTAATCAAAGCAATCGCAGGTGTACTCCTTCAATGCCTTTTTAATGCGGTTTATGCTCCACTCGGCAACGCCCTCGCGGTTAGGCAGAGGAACGACGATTCCCTCACCGTCACGCTTTCGGTAGCAGCCGAACATTGCGGCAATGGTAGCAGGGTCGCGCACGGTTCCATCGGGATAGAAAATGCCGTGCTCGGTATCGCATCTGCCGTATATCATCAGCTCAAAGAGATACCAGCCGCAATTATATTTCTCGCAGAGCTTAAGCACCAGATCGTAAGGATTCGCTCTCGCCAGGCATCCCGTCTCGGTATTCATAAAGGGCTTGCCGTATTTCTCGGCGGTCTCCTTCGCTCTCTGAAATTCCCTCTTTATATCTCTGTAAGTTCTATCGTAATTGTGGAAGCTGATGACGTCGCAAAGGCCCACCGTGGGCTCCATGCTCGAGGTCAGCGCATATCCGACGGTGATCGCATTTACGGGGTCACGCTGACGGATGAAATCTATGAAATATGCAATAAAAGCGTTTACTCTCTCTCTTCTCTCGGCTCTCTTTTCGGGAGGAGACTGCTGGAGAAAATAGGAGATCATAGGCTCGTTCATAACGTCCCACATAAGAAGTCCGGGCTCGTCCTTGAGGGCTTCGATCATCTTTTCGCAGAATTCCTCCTGAATCTTGCGGTATTCCGGCGACAGGGTCTTGGGCTCGTCGTCGTTGGTCATTCCGTTGCCGTTAAAGAGAATGGGCATTGAGGTATATCCGCACTCATAGGCTATCTGCACCTTTCTTTTGATGCCTTGAATATAAGCGTCGCCCTCGCTCTCGTAGCGCGCCGCGCTCGTCCAGAAGCGGATACTGTTAAGTCCTACTCGCGCGCCGTAGCCAAGCTCGCGTCTCATTCGCTCCTCGTCGCCGAGATAGCTGTAGCATACGCCGCGGATGTGTCTGTAATCGTTTAAGGGTTTCATATTTTGCCCTCCCAAAATCAAGTTTGAACGGAATTCCCGTTAATTTGATTTTAGCATATAAAAATAGAAATTGCAAGTGGTTGATTTCAAATTTTGCAGATTTTTTATCGACTCGTCGCGTCTCGACTTTATGCATAAAATTCGCGCGCTAAATTTTGTCAAAATGTCAATTGAATTAAAATATAATTTATGTTATAATTAATATAATGTCTAATTATGCGCTCGCGCGCATAAAAGCTAACCCCTACGAAAGGAAAATCCCTATGAAAAAAACACTCATTTCCATTCTGTCCCTCATCCTCGCGCTGACGATGATCGCGGGTGTGTTCGCTTCCTGTACCACGGGCGGCACCGGCGAAGTCGAATCATCAGATGAGCAGGATAGCCAGACCCCCGGCGGAGAGGACGAAAGCTCCACTCCCGAAGACAGCAAGGATCCCGTAGCTCCCAGTGAGCATATCGACCTCATTCAGGCGGCAAACGGACTTGCAAACGGCGTGCAGGCATTCTTCCCCAGCGCCGACCGTACACATTATTCTCTTTCAAACACGGAGATGATAATGAACTACGCTCGCTCCAGCCGTTTCGATCAGCTCGTTGAGTCTATCAAGAATCACAACGGTGCTGCATACATTCAGAACACTATGGACGTTTTCGTCCGTATGGCTAACGGTGACTCCTACGACACCTTTTATGCGTCTCAGTCCCTGAAGAGTGCCGAGGCAAAC
>JBGVHJ010000011.1:0-45611 GCA_045122255.1 Eubacteriales bacterium
CCCACGTATTATGCATTTTTTCGGGCGATTCGTGAATCGCCCCTACAAATTCGACCATCGCCAACCCACCGACAAATCAAAATTTAAAACACATTTTGGAGAATTTTATGTCCGACGTTATTTATTTTGACAACGCTGCAACCACCTTTCCAAAGCCCGAAAGCGTAATTATGGAAACGGTCGAATGCATGAAAAGCTACTGCGGCAACCCCGGCCGCGGCTCTCATCCCCTCTCCCTAAAAAGCGCTGAAAAGGTCTTCGAGGCGAGAGAATCAGTTGCTGAGCTCTTCGGAGCATCGCCCGAAAACGTGGTCTTCACCCTCAACACGACCTACGCATTAAACATGGCGATAAAGGGAGTTATGAGCGGTGGCGGTCACGCGCTTATCAGCAACATGGAGCACAACAGCGTTCTTAGACCCATGGCAAGGCTTGCTCGCGACGACATCATACGCTACGACGTATTCAAAGCATACGAAAAAGGGCGCGTGCTTTCTCCAAAGGAAATAGTCGACGGCATCATCAAAAAGCTTCGCCCGTCCACCAAAATGCTTGTCTGCATTCACTCCTCAAATATCTGCAGCTATTCCCTGCCGATTCGTGAGATCGGGGCATTCTGCCGCCGCCACGGCATAATCTTTTGCGTTGATGCTGCCCAATCGGCAGGACACATTCCAATAAATATGGCTGACGATTTCATCGATATCCTCTGCCTCCCCGCTCACAAGGGGCTATACTCGCCCCAAGGTTTAGGAATTATGATCCTGCGAGACGGTCTCTCACCACTCTCCACGCTTGTTGAGGGCGGCAACGGAGTCAACTCCCTCGAGCTATCTATGGGCAAGATGTCACCCGAAAGATACGAGAGCGGCACTCTCTGCACCCCTGCCATCGCAGGGCTGTGCTCGGGCATAGCTTTTATCAAAAATTTTGGCATCGAAAACATCGCAAATCACGAAAAGGCCTTATTCTTAAGGGCTTTCGAGAGATTGAGCTCTGTTCCCGGCGTAAATATATACGATGAAAGCATCGGAAGCGTTCTGCTTTTCGGTATAGACGGCATCCCGGCTGACGATGTAGGTGCCGAGCTTTCAAGGGCGGGATTTTGCCTTCGCAGCGGATATCATTGCTCGCCCCTCGCCCACGCTTCTCTCGGCACTCCGAGCGGCGGAGCGGTAAGGGTCGGATTCGGGATATTCAATACAAGAAACGAGGTCGATCTGCTTTGTGACAGGATAGAAGAGATCGCCCGATCGGCAAGGCTTTGACACACTGACTTTTTTCGAGAAATCGAAAGAATTCGGGAGAATATGAGAGAATATGCGAGATTTTCGCAAAATAATCCCAAATTATTACAATCATCGCATAAAAATTCAAAAAATATCACAAAAAATCCCGATTTTTCGGGATTTTTTTCAAAACCTATTGCAATTATTTACATTTTATGATACAATGTAAAATGTTATACTGTTATCCTTGCGCTTGCAAGAAACAGACTGTCGTTCTAAGACGGAAACGGCAAGGCAAAACCTGTGTGCCACACATTGTCGGAAAACGCATCAAAAATTTCGGCGAGACCCACGCGCTTTTCTCGGGGAACGCTAATCTCAGATTTTAAAAGGAGTTTTTATGTGTAATGGAAAAGGAAGTAATTATCAACCTGACTGATGTGTCAAAAGCTTTCGACGGCGAGACTGTTCTCGACCACATCAACCTTCAGATCCACGATAAGGAGTTCGTCACCCTCCTCGGCCCCTCCGGCTGCGGTAAGACTACAACTCTCCGTATAATCGGCGGCTTTGAGCACCCCGATACGGGAGAAGTAGAATTTGACGGCAAAAGCGTCAAGGACGTTCCTCCCCATAAAAGACCGGTTAATACGGTTTTCCAAAGATACGCGCTCTTCCCTCACCTCAACGTTTTTGAAAACGTTGCCTTCGGTCTGCGTCTGAAAAAGACACCTGAGGCAGAGATCCGCACCAAGGTAAAGGAAATGCTTACCATGGTCAACCTCAAGGGCTTTGAAAGAAGACGCGTCAGCACTCTCTCAGGCGGTCAGCAGCAGAGAGTTGCTATTGCTCGCGCGCTCGTAAATGAGCCCGAGGTCCTTCTTTTGGACGAGCCTCTCGGCGCGCTCGACTTAAAGCTCCGCAAGGATATGCAGAACGAGCTTAAGAAGATCCAGAAGGCGACCGGAATTACCTTTATATATGTCACCCACGATCAGGAGGAGGCTCTTTCCATGTCTGATACCGTTGTCGTTATGGCAAACGGACAGATCCAGCAGATCGGCTCCCCCACCGACATCTACAACGAGCCCGAAAACGCTTTCGTTGCCGACTTCATCGGCGAAAGTAACATAGTCGACGGCATTATGCTTGACGACTTCTCTGTTCGCTTCTCGGGTCACACCTTCGAGTGCGTTGATAAGGGATTTGATAAGAATCAGAAGGTAGACGTAGTAGTACGTCCCGAGGACGTTGACGTAGTAGCTCCCGATAAGGGTATGCTTCAGGGCCTCGTTACCTCCGTCACCTTTAAGGGTGTTCACTGGGAGATCATCGTCGATATCGGCGGCTTCAAGTGGATGATCCAGACCACCGATTTCGTCGCGGAAGGCGAGCATATCGGTCTCTTTATCGAGCCCGAGGCTATACATATTATGAACAAGTCCGAATTCTCGGGTATGTTCGGAGACTATTCATCCTTCTCGGACGAGCTCGACACGCTCTCCGATCCCACCGAACCCCAAGAGGAGGAGGCTGAGTGATGAAAAAGGGCTCCCTCTTTCAGAGAATGGCGGCGGCGCCCCACTTGGTATGGATGGTTTTGTTCATCGTTGCGCCTATGCTCTTCGTTTTGTACTTCGCATTTACCGATACAAACGGAAGCTTTTCTCTGTCAAACATATCTACACTCTCGCAGTACGGCAACGTATTCGTGCTTTCTATCGCATTTGCGCTGATCGCCACAGTTGTCTGCCTGCTGATAGGCTACCCTCTCGCGTATTTCATGGCGAGAAGTAAGCCCAAGACTCAGAAGCTGCTTATGGTGCTGATAATGCTCCCTATGTGGTGCAACTTGCTTATCCGTACCTACGCGCTTATGGCTCTGCTTGATAACGGAGGACTTATAAATTCCTTCCTTGAAAGCATTGGCCTTTCCAAGATCCCGATAGTCGGCTCGGATGCAGGCGTTATCCTCGGTATGGTTTACGACTTCCTGCCCTATATGGTGCTTCCGATCTTCACCTCTATGACCAAGCTGGATAACCGCTATATCGAGGCGGCTCACGATCTCGGCTGCAATCATTTCCAAACTATGATAAAGGTCGTTATGCCCCTTACCGTCTCGGGTGTTATCTCGGGAATCACTATGGTATTCGTTCCCTCCATCAGTACCTTCTACATCTCGCAGAAGCTGGGTGCGGGAAAGATCGACCTTATCGGCGACACCATCGAGCGTCTCTTCCAGAATCCCAACACATATAACGTAGGCGCAGTCATTTCTCTCGTTATGATGGTCCTCATCCTCATTTCGGTTCTGATAATGAATAAGTTCTCGGACGATGAAGGAGGTATCATTATATGATGAAATTTCTTTCAAAGGCGTATATGTTCATAGTCTTCGCCCTGCTTTACGCTCCCATTGTGGTGCTTATCGTCTTTTCCTTTAACGACGGCGGCACGCTGAGCGAATTCACGGGCATATCCTTCAAGTGGTACGGTGAGCTTTTCCGCGACGAGGCGGCGCTGAACGCGCTTAAGAATTCTCTTATTCTCGCAGTCTGCTCCTCGGTTCTGGCAACGGTCATCGCAACCTTTGCGGCTCTCGGTCTTCACCATATGAAGAATAAGTATTTCAAGGGTGCTATCACCTCTGTCACAAACATTCCTATGATGAACCCCGATATCGTGACCGGTGTTTCGATGATGCTGCTCTTCGTGGCAGTCGTCGGTGTCCTTAAATTTGCAGGCATAGCAAATGCCGACCGTTTCTTCGGCTTCGGCACTATGCTGATAGCTCACACCACCTTCAACCTCCCCTACGCCCTGCTCTCGATCACACCGAGATTCAATCAGCTTGATAAATCTCTCTCCGAGGCGGCGCAGGATCTTGGCTGCACACCTGCGAAGGCATTCTTCAAGGTCGAGCTCCCCGAGATCGTTCCCGGTATAGTTTCGGGTCTTATGATGAGCTTTACACTGTCTCTTGACGATTTCGTCATCAGCCATTTCGTAAGCTCTCCCGATTTCCAGACCCTTCCCCTCTACGTTTACAATCAGACCGTCCATAACGTCAAGTTCAGCATGTACGCGCTCTGCGCACTGATAGTAACGATCATTCTCGTTATATTGCTGATCGTCAACTTTACGGGCTCTGTCAAGGACAAGCAGAAAGCAAAGGGGGCGAAAAAATGATCAAAAGATTTATCTCTTTAACAGTCGCGCTCCTTATTATCGCGCTCCCATTATGTATTTTCGCTTCCTGTGACACCGCAATGGGCGGAGACGTAAAGACCCTTTACGTCTACAACTGGGGCGAATACATTTCCGACGGTAGCGAAGGCTGCCTCGACTCCAACCGCGCTTTTGAGCTTTGGTATGAGTACAAATACGGCGAAAAGATCAACGTAGTCTATTCCACCTACTCCTCCAATGAGGATATGTACGCAAAGCTTTCGGGCGGCGCGGTCAGCTACGATATTATCGTTCCCTCAGACTATATGATCGAGAGACTTATCAAGGGTGAGGACGGCGAAAGCCTGCTCGCTCCCTTGAACAAGGAAAACATTCCCCATATCGACAATCTCTCCTCGGATTTTTACGGAGACGATGCCAAATACGACTACTATGACGAGGGTAGCGTTTATTCGGTTCCCTATTTCTACGGAATGATCGGCATTATCTACAATCCGCAGATACTCTTCGACAACGATTCCGAGATACCCGACGAGGATCAATCATGGAAGATCATGTGGAATCCCGACCACAAGGGCAACATCCTCCAGTTTAATAACTCCCGTGATGCCTTCGGCACCGCGCAGTATATGCTTGGAATCGACGTCAACACCGACGACGAAAACCAGTGGAGAGAAGCCCTTAATGCTCTCAAGGAGCAAAAGGGTATCGTCCAAGGCTACGTTATGGACGAGATCTTCAATAAGATGGAGGGCGGAAGCGCAGGCATCGCGGCATACTATGCAGGCGACTACCTGACGATGTATGAAAACAGCTCCACCGACGAAAATCCATCCGACCTCAAGTTCTTCTACCCCAAGGAGGGCACAAACCTCTACGTCGACGCTATGTGCATCCCCGCTACAAGCCAGAACAAGGAGCTTGCAGAGGCATATATCGACTTTATGCTGATGGTGGACGAGGACTTTGAGAACGAGGCTCCCGATTTCTACGAATTTTACAGCGAGAGAATGGGCGGCGAGGAATTTTATTCCGCGGCTGTTGCTAATGCTGAATACACCTATTATGCATCCCCCAACCAAAAGGTTGTTGACGACGAAAGCTACCGCGAATCGATGGAATCGATCAGAGAAGGCGCATTCGACCTGATGTATGATAAGGAAGCGCTTGCAAATGCAACCTACTATAAGAATTTGACCTCCGAGAAGCTTGCTCTCATCAATACCCTTTGGGAGGAGCTTAAATCCGATATCGACGTAAGTCCCGTAATTATCATTATTTGCGTGGCTATTATCGGAGTTCTCGGCATAGGTGGACTTCTCTTGGGTCTTAGAAAGCGTTACAGAAATAATTATTAAACAATAAATAATGCAGACCGTGCGAGAGATCAAGCGCTCTGCATTTTTTATGTGCAAAACACAAAATTCAAAAAGTTAACATATATCGTTCAAAAAGTTCATATTTTTGATGTATAATCAGCTGTGTAAATATTTATTAGCTTAAATATTTCAAAATTATTATATTTCTAAGGAGATTTCAAAAATGGGTGCTATTTCAGATCTTATCGCATCGCTTTTCCCCGCTCTCGCAAGCTTGGGAGCACTCGCCCTTCCGCTTATTTTAATGGGCGTTCTTTTCATTGTTTTGATTGCAGGTATCTTAATAAGAATCTTTGTTATCAACAAGATCAAAAAGACAGCAAAGAACAAGATCAAGGGCGCGATTAAGAACGCTAAAAACAAGAAGGCTGCTAAGGCTGAAGCTGCTGAGGCTGAGGCTACCGAGACCGCAACCGAGGAAAAGGCTGAATAAATTTACATTAAAGATCAAAGGACGGGAAGCATTCCCGTCCTTTGATTTTTTGTATCTGTAAATTGCAGTTAAGCGGTGAGTTAAAGATGTACTCAATTGTAGGGGTGACCATTGGTCGCCCGCCTAAAAACGGTTTGAAATCAACATGTGCGGACCGTCGAGGGCGCCGGTCCCTACAGATCAATCGATTGCAAATCGTTCTACGGTAAGGCAATACACATTCGATAATTGTAGGGACCGGCGTCCTCGACGGTCCGTGAACGAACAATTTAAACCGATGAAACGGGCGACCGATGATCGCCACTACGGTTTTAGGGTGTCGTCATCCCACCGACAAATCAAAATTTGAAGTATCTCTTATCTTCGCAAAATGCGCTTTGACAGCGAATATATTAAATACACACCCATTTCCACTGCAAGGAACGCCGCAATCACTATAAACGGCATGACGTACGGTGAAACGCTTTGAGGAATGACCGATAACGGATCGTAAACGAGAAAAAACCAATTTGCATCATAAGAATAATTCCCCGCAGTTCCGTCGTAAAGCGTATTGCCGATAAATGCCCACAGAGTCATACCACTGACTACGATAAGCTCCTTATACCATTTTTTCCATTCAAGCTTGACCTCACCAAACGAAAACACAAAAACTCCGTATGCTGTCATTGCGCCATGAAATACCAGAGTCTGCACTGCGCGATACGAAAGCGGATGCACCTGACACCACATTACTCCGGCAGGATACAAAACGTATATCAAATTTGATAGGAAGCCCAAAAGCGCAAACTGCCCCTTGAATCTTTCCAAAAACTTCACTTTTCTGCTTAAAAAGCACATTACGCACATAGCGGTGCAAACGTGAAAGGGGAGTTTTTCCACATGGATCTCGCCGTATGCAAAGGGCATCAGAAAAAAATCAAGTGCATAAAGTCCGGTAGCCACTCCCACCGCAATATCAGCGGCTTTTTTCTTTGCTTTTTCGCTCTTTTTTCTTAAAATAAGCACTGTGGCAATTATCGTACCGAAAATGATCGCGGCATACGCCAAATGCCATACACTAAAGCATTCAAATACTATTCCACCCTTTTTGTCGGAAAGCAAACCGTTTAAAACAGCGTACATTTCATATCCTCCAAATATTATTTGGTTTCAAAATATCTTTCTATCTCTTCCCTTTTCGCCGTGCAGCTACCCTGGATCATCTCACTTGAGCCGCCGCCACGACACGAAATTGCGGCATTTATCTCCTTGATTTTTGCGCGAAGATCAACCGAGGTGCTCGAAATTATATACTTATATCCAACGTCGTCATTGCCCGAAAAGCAGGCGCAGATTCCTCCGCAACGCTTTTTCGCCTCGTTCACAAGGTTGCGAAGCGACAGCATATCACCGTCATCCTCGAAGATCACGAGATTTCCGTCGGTATATTCGATCCTTTCAAGGCGCAAAGCCGTGATCTCACGCTTCATCTGCGAGATCTTCCCCTTCAAGGCATCCATTTCGCCAAGCAATCTCTCAACTCCGTCGGCAACCTCGTCGTGCTTCGCCGAGATCGCCACCGAAATGCGGCGGCACTGCTCGTATTCCTCGCGGTATCCCTCAAGAGCATCAAAGCCCGCCTTCATATAAAGACGGATCCCGCCCTTGTATTTCTCGCCGTACAGTATCTTCACAAGCCCAATCTCACCGGTATTTGATACGTGAGGCGCACAGCAGGCGCAATTATCTACTCCCTCGATCTCAACTATGCGTACGTTTTCGCAAAGATCCAGCTTGCTTCGGTATTCAAGACTTGAAAGCTCCTCCGCATCGGGATAATAGCCCCTGACCGCGTGACACTCAAAGATCGCCTTGTTTGCAAGAGTCTCTATATATCTTATCTGTTCAGCGTCAAGCTCTCCGTCAAAATCGGCGGTCATTTCATCAGAGCTCAGGTGAAAGCCTACGTTGTGAAAGCCGAAATTTTTGTATATAAGCCCCGAAACGATATGCTCTGCAGTGTGATTCTGCATCTTGCGGAAACGCTCGTCAAAGTCGATCTCGCCGCTCACAGATGCGCCCGCGCTCAAGGGTTCATCAATTATATGAGAGATAACTCCCTCCTTTTCAAAAACATATTCGACCTTTGCGCCGCCTATGCTTCCCGTGTCAGAGGACTGCCCTCCCTCCTCGGGGAAAAAGAGCGTTTTATCAAGTATTAAGGTGTATTTCCCATCCTCGCGCGCCTCGCAAGAAATGACCGTTGCCTCAAAAGAGCTCCGCGCGGGATAAAGATCAAAAAGCCTTACAGTTCTTTCCATTCAAACAAAAACCTTTCAAAATGCATTATATGAAAATTATAATACAAATTTCGCTCTTTTTCAAGAGTTTTGCGAAAATTATTGACTTTTGAAGAGATCGGTGATAAAATAAACTGGTATAAAACAAAGAAAGACTTAAAAAAATGGTACTTACTAAAGAAAAAAGCTTTTATAAAAACTTCTTCTCGCTTTGGATAGTGCTGGTTCTCAACAACGTCATAATTCTCGGAGTCAATCTTGCCGACAACATAATGCTCGGCAACTTTACCGAAGCCGCTCTTTCGGGAGCCACCGCCTGCAATCAGCTTCAATTTATATTCCAACAGCTGATTCTTGGCATCGGTAACTCGATGGTTATGATGGGAAGCCAGTACTGGGGGCAGAAAAATACGGGAGCGGTCAAAAAGCTGGCAAGCGGCGCGCTTGTCTGCGGATTGGTCATCGGCGGCGTGATGTTTCTGCTCGCCACCTTCATTCCCGAAAAAATGATAATGCTCTTCACAAGCTCTGAGGAGTTTATTGCAGAGGGTGTGACCTATCTTCGGATAATCAAATACACCTACCCCATTTTCGCTCTCACCAACGTGCTTCTGCCAACGCTCAGATCGGTGGAAAGCGTCAAGATAGGCTTCACCGTATCGATATTCACCCTCGTCACCAACATTTCGCTGAATTACCTTCTCATTTTCGGCAAGCTGGGACTCCCCGAGCTCGGTGCCTCAGGCGCGGCTCTCGCAACCCTAATTTCAAGAGCCGTTGAGCTTATAGTGGTGGTATTTTACATTTTCTTTGTCGATAAAAAGCTGAAATGGGAGCCACACGACTTCATCCGCTTCGACAAAGCTCTTTTCAAGGCATTTCTCGTCACCTGCATCCCCCTCGTTATAACCGACGGACTTTTCGGTGTCTCCACCGCTCTTCAGACCGTAATTTTAGGTCACATGGAGGACGCGGCGATCTCGGCAAACTCGGTGGCATCAACGCTCTTCCAGCTTCTTAAAGTCGCTTCGGTCGGAAGCGCAGGCGCGGCGGCAGTCATTATCGGGCGCACCGTGGGAGAAGGAAGGGTCGAGAAAACCAAGGAATACGCCAGAACTATGCAATTGATATTTATCGGCATCGGTCTGCTTACGGGCATTACCCTTTTCTTGCTCCGCACGCCAATAATCTCAATGTATAAGATCAGCGACGAAGCGAAGGCTCTTGCCGACGGATTTTTGCTTGTGCTCTCTGTAACCTGCATAGGCACCGCTTATCAGATGCCCACAAACACGGGAATAATCCGCGGTGGCGGAGACGCGAAGCACGTGCTTGTAATGGATCTTATAAGCATCTGGGGCATCGTGCTCCCCATATCCTTCCTTGCGGCATTCGTTTGGAATTGGCATCCCATAGCCGTTATCGCCTGTCTCAATGCTGATCAGGTCTTCAAGTGTATTCCCGGATTCATCAAATGCAACCGCTTCAGATGGATGAAAAAGCTTACTTAAAAAAATCGGAGAAGCCCGTAAGAGCTTCTCCGATTTTTTATTTCTTGATCGTTATATTTACGTTTCCGCTGACAGTTTCAAAGTTAAAGCTTGACTTTCCATTGCCGTGCTGATAGTTTGAGCTTCTTTTTCCGTTGCAGGTCATTTTGCCGCTCACCGAATCAAGATCGGCATCAAATCCGTCAGACAGATCGGGCACCTTCAGTTCAACGTTGCCGCTGACCGTCTCAACATTAAGTGATGAAGGAATACTGTTATATGTCTCGATCAGAATAGCTCCCGATACCGCCTCAATAGCACCGCGCTTGGTCTCACCGTCAAGCTGAACACGACCGCTGACCGTGCTTATTTCCGCATTTTCCACACTGCCTACCTTAAGATCAATATCTCCGCTCAGAGTCTCGATGCTCAGGTCTTTCGCTTTCCCAAACGAAGCCGTCACACTGCCGGACGCAGAAGCAACGTTAAGCCTCTCGAGACTAAGCGCTATAAGATGTTCATTTGAGCCTTTTCCAATATTCACGTTGGCACTCAGCGAATCAACGTTGATCATCTTGATCCTTTCGCATGCCGAAGCGGGAATATAAAGTATAAGCTCCTTTTCAATGCTGTATCCAAACAGACGAATGCCCGAGCTTGCAAACTTGACCGTGAGCGTACCGTCAAGCACTCTGCTTCTCATACGGTCATTCTCATCAAAGCTGCCCTTTTCCTCAACCTTAAAGGTATTACCGCCGTAAATAACCACGTCAACGGCGCCTGCCGCCCACGAAAGATCAATACAGTCGACCTCATCCACGGCATATTCAGCATTGCCAACGCTATAAGCATCGGCATCGTCGTATACGTAACCGCCTATCAAGGTGAAGCTTTCCGACAAAGGACCTCCATTCATAGTGCCTATCGACCATACGACAAGCACTCCGGTCAGTATAACGGCAACCAAGGTCCAGATTATAAGCTTTACTATACTCGCGCTTCTTGTTTCCTTATCCATATTTACCTCCGTTTAAAGGTATTTTTTGCCCGCGATCTCAAAGATCGCCTCGATAGCATTATCTATCGCGGTGGCAATAATGAATATTATCCAACCGGGATGCCAAAGCCCCATCAAAAATCCCATCAAAAGATATGCGACAACCGTAATCGTCCAGAGTCCGCTACTGATAGCTCTGAGCGCGGGATTTTTGCGCTTCTTTATCTTTTCGCTCTTTTTGATCTTCTCACTGTCATCGTCAAATTCTTTCTTCTTCAGAAAAACAGGACGTATATAAGACTTCATTGCCTGAAGTCCGGTCGCCACGGCGATAATTACCATCATTACCACGACACCCACGGTGCTCCATACGTCAGCGTTTCCGCCGAAAGCCTCCGCCAAAGACGATATAAGCACCAAGGGTACCCAGCAAAGCATGTACAGAGCAATAGCTACGGCATTCATAATGCCCGCTTTCTTGCGGTATGTCCTGATCTCCTCCTGCTGTGCAAGAGTGAAATATCTTTCGCTATTCTCTTCTTCACCCTCAAACTCGCTTTCGTCTGTATAGTCCTTCTGCTCTTCTCTTATTGAATCGATAAGCTCGCTTATGTCTCCGATGCTTGCAACGCAGGCATTATACGCCGCCGTTTCGCTCTTGCCCTCGGCAATAAGATCCTCATACTTATCGCACACGTTGGCATACATCTCTTCCTTCAGCTCCTCGGTTCTCGCGCACACGGGAGCGTCCGAAAAGATCATTTCAATATAATCCTTCAATCTCGTCTTCATATCCGTAACCTCTCTTATTTACTGATAAGCTTATCGACTAAGGCCTTAGTCTCGTTCCACTCGTCCACCAATCTCTCATAAACCTTTTTGCCGTGATTGGTAATGGTATAATATCTTCTTCTTGCGCCCGTTGCCTCGTCTCCCCAATAGGAGCTTATGCAGCCGTCCTCTTCAAGTCGCTTGAACGAGGTATAAAGCGTCGCTTCCTTCAATTCATAGCTTCCGGATGTCATCTCAAAGATCATACGGTTGATCTTGTATCCGTAATTGTCGCCGTTCATAAGCGCCGCTAAAATGATCGTGTCGGTGTGTCCTCTTATTAAATCAGATGTGATCGACAATATCCTCACCTCTCCTTCCTTGAGTATATTGTAGCACAATATACCTCACCTGTCAAGGTATCTCAAACAATTTAACAAAAAGTTCAAATTTTGATTTATCGGTGTGTTAAGCCTTCCCCAGCGGGGAAGGGGGACCGCAACGCGGTGGATGAGGAGGTCGCCCTTTCAATGATAAACCGTCTTTAAAGAAATTCACCAAAAGCGTTATTCTAAAATGGATTGTTATGGGCGAGGTCGGTTGTAAAGCCACCTTATAAATCTGCAAATGATCTCCTCATCCACCACTGCGTGGTCCCCCTTCTCCGCTGGAGAAGGCTATTCTCCCCGATAAACTGCACTTTATAAAAAAAGAAAGACCTTGAAATGATCTTTCTTTAACAAATAATTATTTTCCAATAAGCGTATGATTGCATGAGCGGCAGACTATAAGCTCACCCTGTCTATTGGGCTGTGCCTCGCCGTGTATCATCTTGCCCTCTTTGTAGAAGGTTCTGACTCCGCACACGGCGCAGATATGAGTCCCCTCCGCCTCAGATTCAAGGCAAATAGGATAATTCAACCCTCTGTATTTAACTACCGTTCTGCCCTCAGCGTAATATCCGTCGTAGCCGTCGTCAAAGAGCATGACCTTTATTTTTCTCGTCCTTCCGCTAGGCGTAGCTATCTTCATTATCACGTAGGTATGATCGTCAATAGAAAATCCCGCTTTTCTGTTAAGCCCCCTGTCGAAATTTCGCTCAAAGCTCATATCCGTGATAACGCCGTGCACCGTGCGGTCTCGGCAAAAACGCGTCATATTAAAAATGAACCATCCGCTGACAAGCACTACCGCCGCATACAAGGGGTACACCCACCATTTAAGCGGCTCAGCATCCTCATGTCTGCCCAAAATGAAAAAAGCAAAGGCTGAGGCAAGCAGAACGGTATATCCGATATATCCGAGAAGTCGCCAGAGGTTTCTCCATAGCGCGTATTTGCGGAGATCCGTATTTTCTTTAGGTATCGTATATTTTTTCATCGTTGACCTCGTAAATCAGATTTCCAATTTAATTATACACGAAAAGCCCCGTTTAGTCAATAATATTTTTAAAATATAACCTTGAGACGTAAAAAAGCGCACGCGCTCCCCCTTTCGGGTGAGACGCGCGCTTAAAAATTATTTCTTTATGAAGGTTAAAGTTGCGTATTCTTCCGTGATAGCATCAACGGTAAAGGTGTAGCTCAGGGTATTACCCGAATCGTCTTTAACCGCAGGAAGGCTGTCACCAACCACGTATGTATAGTTACCCTCCTCCGAGAGAACGAACTCGATAAGATTATCTTCGGTTCCGTACTCGCTGGACGCGCTCGTGTTGGTGTTATAGACGTCATAATATGTCTCGCCCTCGTAATCCTCAGCATAAAGCGAAGAATTTACGTGGTATACCAATATTCCGTCGCGTGCGAAATATCCACCCTCGCCTGCATTCAATCCATCTCCGGTATAATACATAATTACGTAATACTCCTGATATGCTCCAAGCGACTCATCCCAATTGTTTGCAATGATCACGGTGTCTCCGCTCTTGCCAAAAGCGTTAAGATTCAGCGTAACGCTGCTATCGGTAACTATAAGCTTAGACTCGGTTATCCAACCGTAATTAAACTTGGAATAAGGATTGTGATCTCCCGGCATCGCATCCATCACGTCATATCCGCCGAGGGGATTTTCTTCGTATGCTTCATCGTAATAGTCATCAGCTCCAAGCACGTGACCAAACTCGTGTATGAAGGTATAAGGATTGACTGGATTAGAGGTGTCATAGTTTACGTCCCCATTCTCGTCATATCCCTCGAAAATGAACTCATAGGAGATCCAGACGTAGTCGTTTGCGCTGACACTGTCATATTCGAAATAATATCCTTCGTCGTCGGTGTATACGTTCCAGTATCTGTATGCCCAATGGAAATTATCGTCACCTATGTCAAGCGTATTGATCATAACCACCGCATCTACCGTGCCGTTGTTATCGGAATCAAATTCAGAAAGATCCATTACGGTTGAAAGATATGCCAATGCCTCGTCGAGAATAAGCTGGTCTCCGATATCCATCTCTTCCCCGTAATAGTCGTACGTTGCGTTTTCGTAATAGGTGTAACTGTACTCGGGTCGGAACCAGGTGTCAAGCACCGTTATATCGAGATCAAGCTGACCGTAGCTTGAAATATAGAAATAATCGTGAACGGAATAGTACGAGGTATCACTGCCGCCTCCGCCAAATATCTTTTCGATATTTTCAATCGTGTATCCCTTCTCCTGCGCGGTCATATCGTAAAATTCCACGGGAATTACAAGCACCGCAGGACTTCCGGTTGTGGGGCATCCGTCTATATAATATCCCTGATCGGTAACGTCCTGAACGTAATTACCCTTGGTGAAATCTACGTCATAGATGCCGTTTTCGCTCTCGGGAAGTCCCTTGCCGTTATTGGTAATGACGTTTGCATCGGGCACAACGTTTCCACCCTGCTCGCCGTCACCCGAGCCTTCGCTCAAATAATAAACGTAAACGTCGACTACGTAATCTCCGTTATCGTCGGGATAATAGCTCATATCGACGTAAATATCGCCCTTTGAATAGTAGTACCAAGCATCTCCGTAATCATCGGTATCCGTTCCATCGTATGAATATGAAGAAAACAGCTCTCGGTATGCGGCAAAATCAGAGGCGGTATTTCCGTAGGTATAGAAGTTTACTCCAACCTCATTTTCGAAGGTATACTCCTCAGCGTGATACTCATTCGTGGGCATAAATGGTATAACAATGCCCACCACTTCTTGGAATAATGCCTTTTCACTGTCGGTAAATCCGGTGTAGATATACCCGTCGGTATTATCTCCACCCTCCTGACCGCCGCCATTTTCGCTTGATACGTAGACATAAATGTCAACGACGTACTCGTTTTCGTAATAGTAGAAGGACATATCAACGTAAACGTCACCCTTGGAATAATAATACCAAGCGTCTCCGTATTCATCTTCCGACGTTCCGTCATATGAATAAGATGAAAACAGTGCCCTATAGGCATCAAACTCAGCCTGTGTGTTGCCGAAGGTATAGAAGCTTATACCGCTCTCTCCTTCATACTCATATTCCTCTACGTAGTATTCGTCGTTTGGAATAAAGGGTATTACCATACCTACTGTGCTATTGAAAAGAGACTTCTCAGCGCTTGTGAAATCTGTATACGTTCGGTTGGTAGCATCTCCGCCGGGATTTCCCCCCTCGGACTCGACCTTTACAACGTAAACGTACACGCTTCCCTCATAGGTAGCCATCTCAATCGTGCCGTTGTAATTCTTTATGTATCCGTAAGCCGTGATAGTGTCTCCAACCTTAAAACCGCTGATACCGTCACCCATATTGATCGTATAAATGAGCATCTCGGTCTCACCGTCGGTGAAATAAACGTTCTTGTAATATTTGCCCGTCTCACCTATTTGGGTTACGGTTCCCTTTACGTAGAAGGGCTCGGATGAGCTTTCCCCATTTTCAAGATCAGCACAAGCATTGTAAGCATACGTTGTGCTTACGGGATCTGACAGAGTACCGTTGTTGATCTCGGGAGGAACTATAATATCGCCTGCGTTTTCAGACTCGGTCGAATCTTCCTCGTCGCCCTCTGAAGTGCTGTCGGTTTCCAAGCTTGACTCCGTCTGTGAATCGGACTCCGTATTTTTCTCATACGTCTCCTCGGAGTCGGCGCCATCCGAGCTTTCAGATTCGACAGGACCCGAAGAAGGAGCGTTGCATGATGCGAGCACCGCCAAAATCATAAATGCAGTTAACAGTAAACAGATTATTTTTTTCATATTTGTATAATGCCTCCATCTGTTTTAGTATATAACATTTTAGCACTTGCCGGTAGAAAAATCAAGTGCTTTTCTAATTTATTTTTAAAAAACACGGGAAACCTTGAAGGTCTCCCGTAATTTTTTTATTCAGTAATTTCAAAGTCGCAATCTTCGTCAACGAAATCCTCGCAGGAATCTTCCTTCTTTTTCTTGCCGGGAAGCTTGTTCTTGATCTTCATAATAAGAACCTTACCGCGTCTCTCGCCGTCCTTATTCTTTGTAGAAAGAATAACAGCGGCAGCCGCGATAGCAGCAGCAACTGCAACACCTACGCTGATAAGCGCGATGATCAGCGCCTTCTTTCTCTTCTCTTCCTCTGCAACTACCGCAACAGCGGTCTCTTCTGCGATCTCTTTTGCCAATGTTACGTCAAAATCAGTCATTTGTAAAATCCTCCTATATAAATTTAATTGTTTTATTTTTTAGTTTTTAAGACTGTGAATAGGCGCAGGGATACGTCCGCCGCGATTTATAAATTTCGCAGGCGAGTATCTGCTTACCTCCATAATGGGCGCGCGACCGAGAAGTCCTCCGTAATCGATGTAATCGCCCACTCCCTTGCCGTAAGCAGGGATAACGCGCACCGCCGTAGTCTTGGTGTTTACTACTCCGATAGCTATCTCGTCGGCAATTATGCCGCAGATCACAGCTTCATCAACGTCGCCGGGGATCGCGATCATATCAAGACCGACAGAGCAGACCGCCGTCATCGCCTCAAGCTTTTCAAGGGTCAGCGCTCCTCTTTCCACCGCCGCGATCATGCCCGCGTCCTCGGAAACGGGAATGAAAGCTCCCGAAAGTCCTCCGACGTGGCTGGATGCCATAACTCCGCCCTTCTTGACCGCATCGTTAAGCATTGCGAGAGTCGCCGTAGTGCCGTGAGCACCGCAGGACTCAAGTCCCATATTTTCAAGTATATGCGCCACCGAGTCTCCGATTGCAGGAGTAGGTGCCAAGGAAAGGTCGACGATACCGAAAGGAGTATTAAGTGCCTTTGCCGCCTCACTCGCCACAAGCTGACCCACACGGGTAATCTTAAACGCGGTCTTCTTTATAATATCCGCCAATTCGCTGAGGTCGCAGTCGCCCGCTCTCTGAATCGCAGAGCTTACAACTCCGGGACCCGAAACGCCGACGTTTATAACGTTCTCAGGCTCGCCGATTCCGTGGAATGCACCCGCCATAAAGGGGTTGTCCTCGGGAACGTTAGCAAATACCACCAGCTTCGCGCATCCTATACTGTCTCTGTCCTTTGTCAGATACGCCGCTCTCTTGATAGTGCCGCCCATCAACTTGATGGCATCCATATTGATGCCTGCCTTAGTAGAAGCAACGTTTACCGACGAGCAAACGAAATCGGTCTCGGCAAGAGCCTCGGGGATCACCGAGATCATATTCTCAGCGCCCTTGGTCATTCCCTTCTGCACAAGCGCAGAGTAACCGCCGATAAAGTTTATTCCAAGTGCCTTAGCCGCTCTGTCAAGTGTCTTTGCGATCTTAAAATATCCTTCGGGAGAGCACGCGCCGCCAATAAGTGAAACGGGAGTCACCGAAACGCGCTTGTTAACGATCGGTATACCGTATTTCTTTTCGATATCCTGTCCGGTTACCACGAGCTTTTCGGCAGAGGTCGTGATCTTGTCGTAGATCTTCTCGCAGAGCCTGTTCTCATCCTCGCTTACACAGTCATAAAGCGATATCCCCATAGTAATGGTACGGATATCCAGGTTCTCCTCACGGATCATATTTATAGTTTCAAGAATGTCCTTAGTGTTGACCATAATCTACTCCGATCAGATGTGATGCATCGTGTTGAAGATATCCTCGTGCATTACGTGGATCTCAAGTCCCTTACCCTTGCCGACACCCGAAAGAGCGTCAACGAAATTCGAAAAAGGAACCGTCAATTTATCAATATCCGCAAGCATTATCATCGCAAAATATTCCGAAAGAACGCTCTGGGAAATATCAACTATATTGGCATCGTATTTAGCGCATTCGCTTGCCACCTTTGCAATAATTCCAACCGAATCCTTACCTGTTACCGTTATAACTGCTTTCATTTTGATCTCCTTTGAATAAAATTTCACTTATTCAATTATATTATACTACACTTTTGTGAATATTTCAATATTTCCAAGTGTTATTTTTGCGATTTTTCTTTATATTTTTTTGTAAATCGTTGAAAAAGCTTGCTTTTTGTGTTATACTCTAAGTATAGAAGAAGGGAGGGATATTTTTGTTTGCGAATTCATGCGAATATATAATCAAGCAGAAAACGGAGGGTAAGGCACTTGCCAAAAAGATCGGATTTATCGCAGGATACGCGATCGTATTCTCTTTCCTGTGCATGGCGACCTTTCTCTATCTTCCAAAGGATATCTACGTCATTATCTTTCCTTTGATATTTGCCCTCACGGCGTTTATCGTTTTCGTTACCTGGCGATTTACCTGCGTCGAATATGAGGTCGTGATCTCGGGCGGCGATATGATGATAAATCTGCTTTACGGCAAGGGCATCTGCAAAAAGCTCATCAATATGCCGGTCAGCTCCTTTTCGGAAATAGGAGTATATGACGATGCGGCATATGAGGAGATAAGCAAGCTCTCGATCCAGAACAACCACGTTTGCATATCCTCTCTCTCGGCAGAAAGCATCTATTATGCCATATATGAAGAGGAAAAAGAACGGTGTATCGTATACTTCGATGCGACCGAAGAAGCCGTAGAGCTTCTTAAAAAGCTGAATCCGTCGGCTTTCCGCGCATCGGCTAAAAGAATGAATAATAAATGATCGGAGGATCTTTTTATGAAAAACCAATACGAGGTCAAGGTCAGACTTTCCGAGGACCTTATGAAAAAGCTTATCTACGTTTCCGAGGCGGAAGGAAGAACACCCAATAATCAGTTCATCTTTATGCTTCGCAACAACATTCAGTATTTCGAAAGAACCAAGGGAAGGATCGACAACTCCAAGCTTGCAAAAATTGACCTTTCCGAATACACCGTTGACGGTGAATGATTTAATACGAAAGGATGGAGAGCCCCGTGACCGACATTATCTACAAAAATAATCTGCCACTCAAGATAGTCCACGGATTTGCAAAGCCCGAAGGCGCATCTTTAGACCAATGTAAAAAGATAATCACCGAAAAGCTGGAGAGTCTCGCTTCTCTCGGCTTTGGCGGAATCGTAACAAATTACCCATTTACCGACGATTACCTGCAAAACGAAGATGATTGGACGCTTTTCAAGTTCTCTCTTGAGGAGGTCAAGCGTCTTGGCATGCGCGCTTGGATATACGACGAGCACGGATACCCCAGCGGAAATGCAAGAGGTCTGACTCTTGCGGCAAACCCCGACTATGAGTGTCGCGCCATCGCTAAAATAACGGTCGATCTGGCACCCGGTGAAAGCGCAACGGTCGAGCTTCCCCGCGGACATCTTGCCTTCCTTTATGCGGCAACATACCCCTGCGACGCAAACGGAGAGCCCAAGCCCTTCTCGCCTTACGAGGAAAAGGTCTGCGACGGACGAGAGGCCTCCCTCTCCTTCACCAACAAGACCGCGCAGAAGCTGAAGATTTGTGCCTTTGCGGAAAAGCATCTTTATGAGGGTACTCACGCTCAGCACAACGTTTTCGAATCAAGAAGATATCTTGACGTCACCAACCGCGATGCCGTTCGTGAATTTATAAGAAATACCTACGAGCAATATACCTCCCGCGTTTCGGAGCATTATAACGCGCCCGTGGCAGACGGCTTGGTTGAAGCATTCTTTACCGACGAGCCCTCCTTTATGGGATGTTACATCAATCCTACTCTCTACCCCTCAAGAGTTCTTCATCAGTATGACGATTCCATTCCGCTCTATCCCATAGTAAACTTCGGAAGAGACGTAGAGAATACCTTTGAGTCTGTGTCAGGACTCAATTTCCGCAAAAATCTTATATATCTCTTCTACGGCAAGAGCGACCACGCAAAAAAGGTGCGCTATTATTTCCATCTTACTACGTCAAAGCTCTTTGAGGAAAGCTATTACGCGCAGATAGGCAACTACTGTGCAAAAAACAACACCCGATTCTCGGGACACCTCCTGCTTGAGGACGATATAAGACACCACGTTATTTTCGAGGGAAATCTCTTCTCGCTGATCCGACATATGCACATTCCCGGCATCGATATGCTTCATTCCCTGCCCGAGCTTGTGCGCAGAGATATGTTCACCCCTAAGCTTATATCCTCCATCGCCCACGCTTACGACCGTCCTCACGTTATGAGCGAGGTATCGGCTCACGCTCAGGGCAACAAGGTCACTATCGACCAGATGTATGCCTCTGTTGCGCTTCAGTATGCCTTTGGAGTAGACATTTTCACCTCCTATTACCCCGAAAATCTCTTTGAGAAAGAGTCATACGAAAAGTACAACCGCGCTATCGGAGAATTCGGCGACATTATGGCAGGCGATCACCGCGCCGACGTCCTGCTCTGCTACCCTATCGAGACATTTATGATGAATCATAAGACTCCCGATAGCTGGAGCTACGGCAATTTCACCGAAGAGGAAAATGCCTGCAAGAACGGACTTTATAACATTATGTACGAGCTCTGCGACGCGCAGGTCGACTTTGATTTTGCCGATTTTGATGTCATTTCCAGGCTTTCTGTAAGAGACGGCAAGCTTCAGGGCAAGCACGGAGCAGAATATAAGTATCTCGTTCTGCCCCCCATGGAGCTGACGGCGGAAATGAGCGGAGTGCTTTCCGCCTTCGAAAAGATGGGCGTTAAGATCTGCATTATGCAGGATAGCTGCTTCCCCGATCTGAATTCTGCGGGCTTTGGAAAGAAATTCTCCACCGCATCGGCTCTCGTTACCTCCTTTGACCGTTACGAAGAGGGCTTCGAGATCGATCTTGACACTCCCCACAGAGGAGTTGCCTGCCTTTGCAGACATAGCGGAGGCAAGAACCGTTATATGTTCGTAAACTCCACAAACGAGCCTAAAAGCATTAATTGCGCCCTTAGAAACACGGGCAAGGCAAAGCTGTATTCTCCCCTTGACGGTGAGGATAAGCCCTGCACCACCTTCCCCGACAAAGCCGGCACAAGATATAATTTTACCCTCGGCGGATATGAGGTGCTTATAGTTACCGAATGATAAAAAACGAATAATAAAAACGTCGCTCCAATAGCGTGATGCTCTTAACAGAGCATTCACGCTAAACGATGTTTGCCCTTGTGGGCAAATGATGTTGCCTTCGGCAGTGATGTTCACTGCGTGAATGATGTTACGCCTGACGGCGTAGTGGGCAAACATCACATCACTGCGAGCCTTGGCAAGCAACATCATTATGAGCGGAGCGAATAACATCACTTTTGCTATAGCAAAAACATCACGAACAAAGAAAAAGAGAGAACATTACGGATAAACCGTTTTGCTCTCTCTTCTCTGCTTTATATGTGAGTGATATTCTTTGCTACGCAAAGAGTGATATTGCCCTTCGGGCAGTGATATTGTTCGGCTTTGCCTCACAGTGATATTCTATTCGCCTCAAAACTTGCGAAGCAAATATCACTCGGCGACAGCCGAATATCACTGCGCAGCAATAGAACTCGCCGCAGGCGAATAGAACTGGCGTGATACTCCGTTAAGAGTATCACGCCAGCGGCGCGACGTTTTTATTTAAATTCTGATATTCAATCCAAATATTCAACAATCTCTTCGATACGTCCAATAACCGGATATCCGCAGGCTTCAAGTCTGCTTCTTGAATGATGCCCCCCTGCAAAAAGCAGACAATCGGCTTCAAGCACCTTGGCATTTTCGGCATCGTGTGTGGTATCGCCAACGTAAAGAATTTTCGCCTCGGGATGCGCCGCCCTCCACCTTGCGGCAAGATGCAGCTTGCTTTCCGCGTGAATATTGTCAAGCCCTATTATCTCGTGAAAATAGCCTATTATTCCAAGTCCCGTAAGCTGACGCGTCAGCATTGCGGTCTCGGTAGCAGAAAAGACCACCTGCTTGATGCCGCACTCCTGCAGCTTAGCGAGGGCTTCTCTTACCCCCTCCACCGTCTCGGCATCTCTGCTCTTTTCATTATATATATCTACCCACAAGGGTGCCAGATATTCGTAAGGCTCAACGGAAAAATCAAACCCCAAGCGCTTATAATACTCCTTTATGGGAAAATCAAAGATCTCACGGTATGCATCAACACCGTCTATTACGGGAAGATTACGCTCGGCAAGCATTATATTCGTGCTATCCATGCCTGCCTGCACGTCATCGAATATCGTGCCGTTGAAATCCCAGAAAATGTGCGTATATTTCATAGCTTCTCCTGCTTTTAAAAGTATCAGCCTCCGCCGCAAGATCTTGCGCGGAGGCTGATTTAACAATTTAACCAAAATTATTTAGGAAGATATCCGTAGGTCTGCATCCAGTTGTAGTATACAGCGTAAGGAGATTCACCCGCGGTATCGGCAATGGGATCTCCATTTGTATCTGTTCCTCCGCCCGTAGCAGTATCATACAGCTTATTGGTCAGCTTAGGAAGGTTCAAGAAGAATTCGTATTCCTTGGAAACCACGCCGTCCTTAAATTCATAAATATGAAGTATAGGCTTTCCTTCAAGAACCGTGCCAAGTCCGGAAACGGCATTGTTAACAAGATCCTCAAGCTCGTCGTAGGTTTCACAAGCATCGATCTGTGCCTGCACCTGTGCTACCATATCGTAGGATCCGGGGTATCTTCTCAGCTCGCTGTCACCGTCAAGTCCCGCATAGTCAAGCAGGTCATTGTCCAGCTTGGTGTTATACTCTGCAAGCATCATGTTGAAATCAAATCCAAGAATAGGATTGATAAGAGCATCGTTGTTCTGGTTCTTGGAGTTTTCCCAATAATCGGGAGCCTTGCCCTCCTCGGGATATGCGATGAAGCAGTTACCTGTCTTCTCAATATCCATAAGGTAGTTGGTGTTCTTTCTCTTAAGAATACCGGTCTCCTCGCTTATCTCGTAGTCGATATCCTGAACACCGTACTGAAGAATGTTACGGAACTCGGGATTAGTGTTGAGAAGAGTGATGACCTGCATGCAAGCCTGAGTGTTGGTGGTGTTAGCGGAAACACCGAACATGTTACCGAACAGCTCCTTCTCACCTGCCTCGGGGTACTTAACAATGTAAACGTAATATTCCTTGCCGTTTTCGTCGGTATATACGCCCTTGTTAGCATCAGCTTCCTTCTTTACGGAGTAGTCACCCTTTTCGAAGAATACTGCCGCATCGGTGCGAGTCTCCTCAGCGTTTGCATAATATCCGTTGAACTCATACTCCTTAAGACGGAGATAGATCTCTCTGTATTCCTTGTTGGTAAAGAGAGTGTTGAAGCCGAGCTCGATCTGTCCGCGTCCGGCAGTCTTGGGGTCGCCGTAAAGAGCACCGATAAGAGAAAACTCGTTTTCGGTATTGATAACGTAGTTGTAAAGTCCGGTATCCTCGTCCTTTGTCCAGTCAATGTTCCAGTACCAAACGAACTGATCCATGCACTCCTTGAAGGATGCATCCAAGGGAAGAATGGGATTGCCGTTTGCGTCCTTCTCGAATTCACTTACGTCTGCAAAGAAATCGCCAAGGTCAAGAACGTTTTCAACCTCACCGGGATTGTAATAATACTTATCGAAAAGGTCGCGATCGACCATCATGTAGGTATATTCACCGATCTGAATGTTGTTAGGAATAGCGAAGGTCTGACCGTTTACCTTAACACCGTTGATAAGAGCCGCGGATATGTAGTCGTTCAGCTTCTTGCCGGTGGTTCCGATATGGTCGTCAAGAGGAGTAAGCCACTCGTTCTCAATGTATCTGTTATACATATCAAGACCGGATATATATACGATATCGAGCTGACCGGGCTTGGTCGCGGGATATACAAGCTCCTTGATACCAAGAGCGTTCTCGGTATACTGATCCTCAACGTTGTTCTTCTTTTCGTCTTCATCTTCATCAACGAAAACAGTGTCAAGATCGATATACTTGCCGTACTCCTCACCGTAATACTTCAAGAACTCAAGACCCAGTCTCTTTTCGGGATAGTTTACATCGGGATAAGCTGCCTGATAGTCGCTGACGTACTTAAGAAGTGCTCTTTCAGCCTTTTCAGCTCTTGCCTTCTCGAGCGCGTACTCCTCCATAGCAGACTCGATCATGGTTGCATACTCTTCCTCGGTGTAGAAGATAAGGTCAACGTTGATCTTATATTTAGATTTTGTTATGTTAGTAAACGCCGTTTCAACGCGGTCGTAATCTGCCTTTACGGCAACCGCTTCCTTATATTTGGGATCTTCCTTGTTTCCGCCACATTCGTTTTTAAGGAAGTCTGCAAGGTCCTCGTCACTGTTAAAGACCTTTCTTTCGGACACCAGACGCATCGTGATGGTCTGAGCGCCAAGCTCGTCACTGACGTCAGCTCCCGCATCATCATCCGAGCAAGCGGTAAGCACCATAGGTATTACCATTATCAAGCCCAAAATCAGACAAAGCAATCTCTTCTTCATGTTAAATCTCCGTTTCCGCCGCACCCTGCGGCATATTTTTTGCGGATCTTATCTTCAAGAGCCACACTAAGAGCCTTCAAATCACCGCCATGGGCGGAAGGATTCAAAAGCCGAAATTAAATCAACATATATTTTACAACAAATCCCTCGATTTGTCAAGTAAATAATTATTAATAAATATAATAAAATTATGCTTTAAAAATCGATATTTGTCGCGCGCATCTCAAGTGTTATGCAAGGTCAACAAATCGATCCGTGCTTTTTTGTGCACTCATACAAACGGGTTGTATGTTTTGCGCATTTTACGGACAGATATTTTTAATATGCGAAAGATAAATATTTACAATTTATCAATCCAAAAATCCCTTAAGATGTCTGGCACGGCTGGGATGACGAAGCTTACGGAGCGCCTTAGCCTCGATCTGACGGATACGCTCTCTTGTGATATCGAATTCCTTACCGACCTCCTCAAGGGTTCTGGTTCTGCCGTCGTAAAGTCCGAAACGGAGCTTAATAACGTGCTCCTCTCTGGGGGTCAGAGTGTGAAGCTCTCTTTCGATGACCTCGCGGAGAATAGTAGAGGCAGCCGCCTCTGCGGGAGCGGGAGTATCGTCATCGGGAATGAAGTCACCGAGATGGCTGTCCTCCTCTTCACCGATAGGAGTTTCAAGAGATACGGGATCCTGCGATATCTTGAGGATCTCTCTGACCTTATCGGCACTCATACCGATCTTGTCACCTATCTCCTCAGCAGTAGGCTCACGTCCAAGCTCCTGAAGCATCTGACGGGAATACTTGGTTACCTTATGAATGGTTTCAACCATATGCACGGGAATACGGATAGTTCTCGCCTGATCAGCGATCGCTCTGGTGATAGCCTGACGGATCCACCATGTAGCGTAAGTAGAGAATTTATATCCCTTGGTGTAGTCGAACTTTTCAACCGCCTTCATAAGACCGAGGTTACCCTCCTGAATGAGATCGAGGAAGTACATACCTCTGCCGAGATACTTTTTAGCGATACTTACAACGAGACGGAGGTTGGATTCAACAAGCTTGGTCTTCGCGTCCTCGTCTCCGTTAAGCATTTTTTCGGCAAGCACTCTCTCACCCTCGGAGTCAAGCAGCGGAATGCGTCCGATCTCCTTAAGATACTGACGAACAGGGTCGTCGATGGAAAGTCCCTCTTGCTCGAGTATCTTTTCCATATTTGCGCTGTTCTCGAACTTGGAGACCTCCTTTTCGATCTCCTCAAGCTCAGCGTTGGAAAGAGTTCCGGGGAGCGATACGCCACTGCTCTCGAGTGCCGCGTAGAGCTTGTCAAGCTCGTCCACGTCATAGTTCATCTCTTCAAGAGCCTGATCGAAATCCTCTTCGGAAAGTCCGGTCTTTTTGCTCTTTTCTATAAGATCTTCAACCTTCTTGGACTCTGCCTCCTCAACCGCGCCGGCAGCAGTCTGGTTCAAAATTTCTTCCTTCATTATTTATAATTCCTTTCAATTATTGACTATTTATTGGATCCGCGTTTGCTTTCAAGCAATCGCCGTATCTCGTCTATTCCGCCCTCGTCCGAAGAGGATGAAAGCTTTTTCTCTTTTTTCAAAGCCTCAACGCATTGCAAGAATACGCTCTTTCCGTTTTCGGTCAGCACCCTTCTCTTCTGCTCAAGGCCCAGCAATCTTCCCATTTCATCGGGGTTGAAATACTGACCCAAAAGCGAATAATCGTACTGATCCTCTGCTTGCATTGAAATTATTTTTTCAAATACTCGCCTATGGAAATCCGAGAAGAAATCCTCGGCTGAAAGCGCCACCTTGCCGCAGACTATACTGTCGCGGTACTCGTCGTACATCAGAAGAAGACCGATTATAGCCTCCTCTGCCGCCTTGGCTTTTATGTTTTTAATGCCGTCGGTGTTGATCCTGTCGCCGACACCCATAGCGTCAAGCCGCGCTTCCTTTGACACCTTTGCATTGAATTCTCGCACCTTTTTCTTTCGGATCGATTCAATGTCGTTTTTAAGCACCTCCGGAGAAAGCGAAAGCCTTTGCGCCACCGTTGCCGCGTATACCTCGCGCTCAACGTTGGAGTTGATCTCGGAAATATACTCACACATCTCCTGCGACGCCTTTATCTTATCGGATGCCATAGAAAGATTGTATTTCCGCATAGTCATATCAAGCTTGTACTCAAATCCGGTACAGCTGGACTCGATGACCTTGCGGAAGCTGTCCGCACCGTACTTCTTAATATACTCGTCGGGGTCCTTTGCTCCCTCCATACGGAGTATGCGTACGTCAAGCCCCACGTCGGTAAGCATTCTCACCGCTTTTCTGGTCGCCGCCTGACCCGCATCGTCGGAGTCGTAGGAAATAATGACCTGCTTGGTATATTTGGCCATTATTCTCGCCTGCTCCTGAGTAAGAGCCGTACCGAGAGTCGCCACCGCATTTTCAAAGCCTGCGGCATGAAGGGCGATAACGTCCATATATCCCTCGCAAAGTATCATTCGCTCAGAGCAATGATTCTTCGCATAGTTCAGCGCAAAAAGGTTTTTACTTTTTTTGAATCCGGGCGTATCCGAGGAGTTCAGATACTTTGGCTTGGAATCGTCCATAACGCGACCGCCGAATGCGATAACGTCGCCCGAGGTGTTGATTATCGGGAAAATAACGCGATTACGGAAATAATCGTATGCCCTTCCCGTCTTCTGGCTTTTTCCGCAAAGGAAGCCAACGATAAGCTCCTCGTCGGTAAAGCCCTGCTTGTGCATATAATCGGTCAGCGCTCCGAATCCGTCGGGAGCATATCCAAGACCAAAATGCTTTATTACTGCAGGAGACAGCTTTCTCTTTCCCGCAAGATATTCCATTCCCACCTTACCCTTTTCGGGGTCAAAAAGGCAGGATCTGAAAAATTTTGCCGCCGCGAGATTCATATCCAGTATTCTTCTCTTCGGAATACCGTTCTCCTCGCGCTCGTCCACCGTTATTGTTATTCCCGCTCTTTTAGCGAGAAATTCTACGGCGGCGGGATAATCAAGATTTTCCGATTTCATCGCAAAGGTAATAGCGTCGCCGCCGGCACCGCAACCGAAGCAATAAAAGGATTGAGTGCCCGGAAAAACCGTAAATGACGGCGATTTTTCACTGTGATAGGGACAAAGTCCACTGTAATTGGAGCCCGCGCGCTTCAGATTGACGTAGGAGCCGATAAGCTCGACTATATCACTTCTGGAGCGGATCTCCTCGATCATTTCTCTTGATATCATCATGATCTTCCCCTCCAAACCTTAGGAATGAAAAGATCCGAGTAGGTCTCGATAGCGTATCTGTCGGTCATACCCGAAACGAAATCGCAAACGCAACGCTCAACGCCCTCGCTTTCGATATTTTTTCGGTAAGACTCGGGCATTTTATCGGGGTTTTTAACGTAATGCTCAAAAAGCTTGATAAGCATCTCCTGAGCCTTGGCTTCCTCGCTCTTTGCCGTAGGATTTCGGTAAACGTTTTCAAAAAGAAAGCTTCTGAGATCGTTCGTTGCCTTGCCGACCTCGTCGCTCATTGCAACAAAGGGCTGGTCGTAGCTGGTATCGACTATCGATTTCACCATAGTGTTTATGCGCTCGCTGTGTCTGCTTCCCAGCACGTCGGTTATCTCTCGGGGTATGTCGCTCTCTTTAAGCACCCCTGCGCGACAAGCGTCGTCGATATCGTGATTTATGTATGCGATCCTGTCTGCAAACTTTACGATAACACCCTCAAGAGTGGACGCCATATTCTTACCCGTGTGATTTACTATGCCGTCTCTGACCTCCCAAGTCAGATTGAGTCCCTCTCCGTTATTCTCAAGCTTTTCCACAACGCGAAGGCTCTGCTTGTAATGGGTAAATTCGGGATCATAGCAATTTTGAAGCGCAGCCTCACCCGCGTGACCAAAGGGTGTGTGACCGAGGTCGTGACCCAGCGCCGCGGCTTCGGTAAGGTCCTCATTCAGCCTCAAGGCGCGCGCAATGATCCTTGCCACCTGTGTGACCTCAAGGGTATGCGTCAGTCTGGTTCTGTAATGATCTCCCGAGGGTGCCAAAAAGACCTGAGTCTTGTGCATAAGCCTGCGGAAGGACTGAGAATGTATTATCTTGTCTCTGTCTCTCTGAAACTCGGTTCTCATGGGGCTTTTCGTGTAGGGCTTTTCTCTTCCGCGAGTATTTGCCGTCAGAAAAGCATAGCGCGACAGATTGTCGCTTTCTCTTTCCAGAAAAATATCGCACATATTTTTTTCGCGGTCATATCTCACACAAATGCACCCCCTTCGTTTTACCGAATTACGTTTAAAATGCAACCCAACGCAAAAGCGCGACGGGTTGCAACCTTTTTGTTTCAAACAGCGAAAAACGATCTTTTTCGCTCCGTCATACTTAATATACGCTCAAAAAATCAAAATCACTTTTTTTCGGGAATATTTTTTTGATTTTTTTATTTTTCGCCATTTTTTCTGATCTTATTCTATAATCTGCAGGTTCGTTACTCCCCACCTGCGCGCGCTATCCGCAAGATTTGAGTTTTCGGTGCCGAAAACTATTCTGGCGCGATAGACCTTAACAAAATACTTAAGCTTGTCAAGAGTCTTGTAAAGTGGAGGCGCATCCTCGCCGTCCGCCACCGCATTGGCATTCTTCGAGACCTGCCTTAAATCGATGGCAAGGTAGTCGCACACCGCATCTACTCTTCTGACAAGGCTTTCGTTATCTTCAAACACTTCAGCACCGAAAAGAACTCCGAGATTGGCATTTCCCGCGGATATCGCCGCGCGACTTATAAAATCCTCTGCCTCGGCAATATTCTCCCCGTTTATTTCAACGCCTACGATCAAAATATCGTCAGCTCCGCTTTCTGCAATCTCGTGTATAAGTGCCAATTCGTAGGTTTTCTTTATCTCACGGATGTAGGGATCGCTTTCGGAAAGTGCGTTTGAATATACGTACGCGCAAACGTATCCGCCCACGTCATTGATCTTGCCGATCTCCACAGAAAGATCACGGCTTCCCATATCAGTTTCGCTTCCGAATGAAACGTCAACGGCTGAATGATAAGCTATAAAACCGTCGCTGTCACGGAGACATATCGAAAGGTCCTTGATCCCGATAGACACGTAATACGACGCGTCGTATCCAAGATCAAATTTTGCGGCATCGACCGCCTTTACAGTCTTGTTGCCCGAATAGCGATCTCCCACCGATATATTAAGTGGGGGCAAGGAATCCTCATATTCCTGAGCGCGCTCTCCGAGAGCCAGACCGACCGCGACAGATACGGTGACCGAAAGGAGCAAAAAAGCAACTACGGAAAGGATCACTATCCACACCTTGCCTCCCCGTCTGCCGCCGGACGAGGTGCGTCTTGAATATTTACTTAATCTCGCGCGTCTCGTCATAGGCACCTCGGGTTTTGTTCTAAAATTTGTTATTCAATATCTATAAGATTCAAGCTCTTAAGATCAATGTTATCAAGCAACAGAAGCTCGGCTCTCACCTCGTCCTCACGAAGCTTAAGAGGAACGTACTGATATTTAGCAAGCAGATCCGTCGCCTGCTTTTTAGCGTCCTCCTCCTGAATGGGGAGTCTCATAATCACAAAATATCCGTCCTCAGTCTTCACAGCTCCGCTTACACCGTACTCTTCAATCTCGAATGCCGCACTTTCGTAAGCCTCGTCCATCTGACCGTAGGTCATATATATTCCCGCCACGTGGCTGGGGATAGTGATACCTTCTACGTAAACAGGGCTTTTGCCTATAGCCTTTTTCATTTCCGAATAACGCTCATCGTCATTCTTGATTTCAAGAAGGTTTTTCGAAGCCTCCTCAGCTCTTTCAAGTGCGCTTACGGCGTTGTAGCTGTCCGCATCCTCCTTGAGCTTTTTGAGCCAGCTCTGCTTGTAATCCGCAAACTCATCGTTGTCAAGGTCACCCTGCTGGAACTGCGCCACGTATGCTCGACGCGCCTCCTCGCTTGTATAAGGATGCTTGTTGGGGTAATATACGTGAATTGTTCTGACGAAATCCCCGCCGGTCATAACGTATTCAATAAAGGCGTTAAGATCGGTCTCGTCATATTTGATGTCTATCTTGTTCTTGATAAAATGCTCCTGAAGCTCGTTTTCAAGATAATCAATTCTGAAGGTATATCTGAGAAGGCTATCGGTAAGCCCCTCCTTCTTCAGCCATTCCTTGTATTTAGAAACGTTGCCGCCGAAGGTTCCGTCAACAAATGCCTGAATATCCTTCTGCACCTTCATTCTGAGAACGATCGAATCGGTTCTGATGCCGTATTCGTCACAAAGCGCAAGAATAGATGCGTTGCTCTTTATATCCTCCATAACTCGCTCCTCAAGCAGCTTTTTGTATTCGATCTGCTCAAGCGCGTTGAGATCGCTGTATTCGCCAAGCTCGTTATTAAGAATACGCTTGTTCAAAAGCGTAACGTATCTCAGCTCCTCATATTTCACGTCGTAATACAAGGTGTTATATTCGAAGCGTGCTACAACGCTCGACTCCTCCTCGGAGCTTTCTATGGGGAACACGGTGGTAGCCAGAATGACCGCGGAAAAGACGATCGCAGCCAACAATGCCGCCGAAATTATCGACACGGCAATGATCTTCTTTTTATTCCACCAGCTTTTTTTGACACTCAAGCCATTTTTCGACACAAGCACCTTGTTTTTCTTATCTGCAGACATAATTTTTCTCCATTTTTTCATTTGTGGTCATAAAACGATACAAAGACCCAATTTAACATCTTATTATACTATACTTTTGTGAATGTTCTATGAATTGTTTCTTTTTTTTCGATGATATTTACGATAATTTCAAAAAAAGTCTTTCCAAAAGCATTTTTTTGTGTTATACTGTTGTTATAAAGATAAAATACGGAGGAAATACTATGAGCGTAGAATACAGCATTCCATTATCAAAGGTTGAAGAGGAGTTTAACCTTATACGTGTCACAGTTCCCGAAAATTACGAGGAAATAAAGGTAGATACCCCCGAGGTCAATCGCCCCGGTCTTGCCCTTACGGGATTTTACGAGATATTTGAAAGAGCGAGAATAAGCATTATCGGAAACGCGGAGCATCTTTATCTTCGCCGCCTTGAAAGCGAGGACCGCAAGAAAAAGATAACCGATTACGTAAACGCGCGCCCCGTGGCGGTGATCTTCGCTCACGACCTTGAGGTCTTCGAGGAGCTTACCGAAGCCGCCGCAAAGGTGGGAGTTCCCGTTTTCAAGTCCAAGGAAAAGACCAGCGCGCTTATGGCGGCAATGATCAGCTCTCTCAATACCCATCTGGCCCCCAGGATCACCCGTCACGGTGTTCTCGTAGAGGTATACGGCGAGGGTCTTTTGCTGGTGGGCGACAGCGGTGTCGGTAAGAGTGAGACCGCTATCGAGCTTGTAAAGAGAGGTCACCGTCTTATCGCCGACGATGCGGTTGAGATAAAGCGAGTTTCGGCAAAGACCCTGGTCGGCTCCGCTCCCGAGATAATTCGCCACTACGTTGAGCTTCGCGGCATTGGAATCGTTGACGTCCGCCGTATATTCGGTATGGGTGCGGTCAAGGAGACCGAAAAGATCGACCTCGTTATCAACCTCGAGCTTTGGATCGAGGGTAAGATGTACGACCGCCTCGGACTCGACGAGGAAAAGGTTGAGATCCTCGGAAATCAGGTGCCTTCCATCACGATCCCCGTAAAGCCCGGACGTAACCTTGCCATTATTCTCGAGATCGCGGCTATGAATAACCGTCAGAAGAAGATGGGATATAACACCGCCGAGGAATTCAACAAGAGACTGATGAAGCAGATAGGCGGAAGCTTCTGATGATATTGCTTACTGCAACCAAGATCCCCGAGGGACTTGACAAGGACACCCTTGCCACCGCCGTATCTCTTATGTTCCCAAACCCCGAAAACTGTGAGTTTATAGAAAAAATGCGCGACAAGACCCACGAAGGCTCTGCCTGCGAAAGCCTTTTCGCCCTCGCCCTTCTCTACGAGCAGATAAAGGAGCTTTACGCACCCTCAGACACGTCAAAGCTGATATTTTTGCGGAACGCTATGGGTAAGCCCTATTTCAAGGACTCGGATATTAAATTCAATATCAGCCACTCCAAGGGATACGTAGCCTGCGCCTGCGCCATAGGAGAAGAGCTTGGAGTCGATATAGAAGCATCGGAGATCAGCCCCGAAAGAGCCGAAAGACTTGCAAAACGCTACTTCTCGGACAGTGAATATTCCGAGATCAAGGAACGCCCTGAAATCTTCGCCCGAAGATGGACAGAAAAGGAAGCAAGAGCAAAATTTTTAGGCGAAAGTGTTGAAAAAATATTGTCAAATGATAAAAACCAACACATTTCTTGCGATTTCAAAAAGATTTGTCTCCACCGCTTCACCGTTGATAACATCCCAATAACCCTTTGCACAAAAAGAGATTTTTCGACAATTATCTTCACCGTTCAATAAAAAACAAGAGGTTTTTGAAAGTTTCGAAAAAATATTTTAACTTTTTTTCAAAAACCTCTTGCATTTTAGAAAAAAGTGTGGTATAATATCAAAGTCGTCAAGAGATGGCCCATTGGTCAAGCGGTTAAGACGCTAGCCTCTCACGCTGGAAACTCGGGTTCGATTCCCGGATGGGTCACCAAAATAAAACTAAGTCGAACTTCGGTTCGACTTGTTTTATTTTATCCAAGCCGCAGGCTTGGTATGGAATCAATGCGCTTGCGCATTGCATGGAATCGCCCTTGGGCGTATGGCATCACGCGCAAGCGTGTATACGCGCCTCCCTGCGGCTTGATTCCATACCGCAACAAGTTGCGGATTGCATACGCTCACTTTATGAGCGATTCCATACACGGCTACACCGTGATTGGGTACGGAGGAGAATTGATATGAAACACAATTTACTTTTAGAAATTACAATAGAAAACAAACTAAATCAGGACAAATAACGTCCTGCTTTTCAGCTCAGATGTTATCTTTTTATCCAAGCCGTAGGCTTGGTATGGCATCCGTCGCTTTGCGACGGTATGGAATCACGTCGAAGACGTGCATGGCATCACGCGCAAGCGTGTATAAGCTCTATTATCAGAAATAACGCCCCATACGGCATAAAAGCGCTCCCACCTTTCGGCAGGAGCGCTTATCTTTATGTAATTAAAGCTTTGAGAAGAAATTGAAGATAATATCCCAAAGAGGGGTAAGCTTAACAAGCACGGGAACGAAGATCAGAGAAATAACCGACATAAGCTTGATAAGAATATCCATAGCAGGTCCTGCGGTATCCTTCAAGGGGTCGCCGACGGTATCGCCGGTGATAGCCGCCTTGTGTGTGTCGCTTCCCTTTCCGCCGAAGTTGCCGCCCTCGATAAACTTCTTCGCGTTATCCCAAGCGCCGCCCGCATTTGCCATAAATACCGCAAGCATTATAGCAGATACAAGACCGCCGATAAGTATACCGCCAAGTCCCTCTGCACCGAGAACCAGACCGCCGAGAATGGGGGCAAGGATCGCAATAAGACCGGGAACGATCATCTCACGGAGAGAAGCCTTGGTGGAAATGTCGATGCAGCGGTTATAATCGGGAGCACTCTTGCCCTCAAGGATCGTGGGATCCTTTTCAAACTGAGCTCTTACCTCCTCTACCATCTTGTTCGCCGCCTTACCGACAGAGCCGATAGTAAGCGCCGAGAAGAGATAAGGAAGCATAGCGCCGACAAGCATACCGACCAGCACCTTGGGATCGCTCAGCTCAATGCTGAAGCCATCGATCTTAGCTCCAACCGCTTCAATAAAGGAAACGATAAAAGCAAGCGAGGTAAGAGTAGCCGAGCCGATGCAGAAGCCCTTACCGATAGCCGCGGTGGTGTTTCCGACAGCATCAAGCTTATCGGTGATACCGCGAACCTCTTCGGGAAGACCCGACATCTCGGCAATACCGCCCGCGTTGTCCGCGATAGGACCGTAGCCGTCAACCGAAACCGTGATTCCGACGGTGCAAAGCATACCGACCGCCGCAAGAGCGATGCCGTACGCTCCGCCGAAGAAATAGGAAAGCGCGATTGCCGCGCCAAGGCATGCGATGGTAAGCCATGTGGACTTCATACCGACGCCAAGACCTGCGATAATGTTAGTTCCGTGACCGGTCTGGGATTCTTTAGCGATCTGCTTGACCGACTTATACGCGTCGGAGGTATAAAGCTCTGCCACAAAGCCAACTCCAACACCTGCAAGAAGACCGGTAATAACGCTGAACATATACTTGTATTCGCCAAGATAGAATATCGAAAGCAATATTGCCGCAACGATAACGAGACCGGTTGCGATATAAGTAGCGATATTAAGCGCGAGATGGGGATCCTTCCACTTTTTCGCTCTCACGATGAAGACCGAAATACAGGAAGCAAGAATACCTACGCCACAAATGAGTATGGGGAACAAAAGATATTTGAAGCTGTCAGTCCTGCCGTTAAAGGTAAAGAGTGCCATAGTAAGGCAGGAAATGATAGAGCCTACGTAGCTCTCGGTAAGGTCAGAGCCCATTCCGGCAATATCGCCTACGTTGTCACCAACGTTATCGGCAATGGTTGCGGGGTTTCTGGGGTCGTCCTCGGGAATACCTGCCTCCAGCTTACCTACAAGGTCTGCACCAACGTCAGCCGCCTTGGTGTAGATACCGCCGCCAACACGTGCAAAGAGCGCGATAAGCGAGCAGCCCAAGCTGTAACCGGTCAGTATCTGAATGGGAGCAGAATAATCCTTCGTAATAGCGTAAACCACAAAGAAAATTCCTACAAGACCCAAAAGACCAAATCCTGCAACAGAAAGACCGAGCACCGCACCGCCTCCGAAAGCGGTCTTGAGCGCGCCGGGCATTCCCTCTTCCTTCGCCTTCATAGCGGTTCTCGCATTTGCCTTGGTTGCGATAAACATACCGATCCAGCCTGCAAGTGCCGAAAAGAGCGCGCCGACAACAAAGCAGATAGCCGCCTGCCAGCCTATTCCCTCTGCACCCTTAAGCGCAGGAATGAAGCCGAGCACCGCGAGAAGAACACCGATACCGACCACGAAAGGAATAATGAGCTTGTATTCACGGATAAGGAAGGTCATAGCTCCGTCGTGAATGTACTTCTGAATTTCCTCAACCCTCTTGTCTGCGATCTTGATGCGGGATACCTTGCGGAAAAGCACGAAAACGTAGCAAAGCGTGATAACCGCCGCGAACGCCACAAGAACGAGAGGAAGCCAAACGTTAATGTCCATAATATAAACGTCTCCTTTTTGAATTGATATTATATTATATCACAGTATACTCACTTTTGCAAGAGCTTTGGCAAAATTTTCACATAATTGTCATTTTCAACTATAAGACCGAAACCGCCCCTACCTAAAAAGGCAGGAGCGGTTGATAATAAATATTGTCCTTGACAAGCAGATTATTGATTAATGTACCAGGTAATAGCTGTAAGTATACTCGTTTATCTGTTCGTCAAGACTATATACCGAGATAAGAAGTGTTTTTCCGTTATCAATAACGCTATCTATGGCAAAATCACCGTGCAGCCTATCAGAAAATTCAAGGAGAATCGTGCCGTTCGCATTGCAAACGCGATAATACGTAGCAGACCATTCATTGGTATCTCTCAGCACGAAGCATTCTCCAATTGCTTCTAAACAGTATATTTCCGAATTCTCCTCGGAAATAGCCGTAGCAATCCCATCCTTATAAAGGACCAGCTTATCTCCCTTTCCGGTGAATATAATATAATTGTCAAAAATGTACTTCACTCTCAGATCTTCCGCTTCATAATCGTAAAGCATATTAAGCGAATGATCGAAGACCTTTCCGTTGGCAAGTAAATATTTGTGATTACTTTCATTAGCAAGCGTTACGTCACCGATCACGGTACCGTCTCCGTCAACAAGCAGGCGTCTGGAATCCGCGGTCGACAAAATCCAACGGTCCTCCGATATCCTTGCGTACGGGAATGCCGTGATTCCGTCCACGCCTTCAATAAAAGTCATCTCGCCTTCGGATGAGAAGGTCGCCATCAGCATGCTATCATTGTTAAAATTAACACGCTTTTCGATGATCGGAGCAGCAAAAACGTAATTAGTGATCTTGCCTCCGGTTCCGTGCACATTTGAAAGGATTGCACCGCGGCGGCTCGCTGAGTAAATTACATAATTACATTCGATCTCATTAGCCTTGCCGGTGGCGGGATCTATCAGCACCGTAACGAGATCAACCTTTGTCTTATTATAAATAATATCGTAATCATCGGAATACTCATCAGCGCTGATCATATATTGAAACAGCATCATTCCGCCGTCCAACACCAAATCAACCATATGTCCCGAAGTCATAGCATAGGTAGGCACGGTAAAGCTCGCTACGTAGTTTAGCTTTTTGTCATAAAAATTATAATGTCCAAGTGCTTCCCTCGTATAGTAATAATCTTCGTTGGAGTGAATAAACACACCCTGAGGAGTGGGAACAAAATCGGGTACGTCAAAGGCATACTCTATCAAGCCCTCTTTATTTAATTTATAATATTTATCGTCAAATTTTATGTAATCGCCATAGATGATCACGGAAGCGTAATCCGGAACGGTCAATATCTCACTTCCGTTCGCATAATAAAGTGTAGTATACTCCGTTTTAGAATCCAGATCTACCGAATCACCGTCCATAACATAATTTGTAGTACGGACCTCGAAAAAATCACAGCCGTTAAGACTGTAAAGGTCCACGTCATAGTTTTCGGTTAAACTGCCGGAAATGATGCGAACAACTCTATTCTCCGCTATGTTATATACGGCATAGTCGTAGACCGTAAAGATACCCTCTGCGTGGCTCTTTCTGAACAGTGCCAGCGTTCCCTTTGTTTGGCTTACAGTCATGCCTTTAAGCTCATCTACCAAGTCTGCAGACGTGTACGTTACTTCAGAAAAATCCTCAGATCCTTCCGAGATCAGATCCACGTACGTAAGACTGTCATCAAAAAAGCTGCACGAAGACAACAGCAACACTCCAATAAGCGCGAGACATACATACAGAACAACTTTTGTCTTTTTCATAATGAAATCCTCCTTAAATATTAAAATGTATCCGGAAATGTCTCCCATTAATATAATTGTATCACATTTTCCTGTTATTGTCAATATTTTCAAAAAAGTGCCTACACGCTCGCGCAATGTAAGCACTTTTCATCGAATTTCGTAAGTCTATTACTCCTCAGAGAAATTATCCTTGCCCACAGAGCAAAGGGGGCACTCGAAATCCTCGGGAAGATCCTCAAACTTCGTTCCGGGAGCTATGCCGTGCTCGGGAGCACCGACCTCTTCATCATATTCCCATCCACAAACTTCACATACGTATTTTTTCATAATAATCAATTCCTTTCAATTAAATAATTTTTTTGTTGTTTTTGTTTTATTAAAGCACCAGGGACGGAGCGCTGTATATTCTCGCCGCAAGCTCCTGATTGAGCATATAAAGGCTCTTGGGATCGCTTCCGAAAAGCTCCATCTTGGTGATCATATCGTTGGCATTGGTCTCCTCCTCGCCCTGCTCCTTGACGAACCAGTCAAGGAACTGCATAGTGCGGAAATCTCTTACGTCGTAAGCCGCCGCATAAATATCGTTGATCAGCGAGGTTACGTATTCTTCGTGCTCAAGACCCGCCTTCAGCACGTCCATGTGGCTCTCAAAGGTCTTGTCGGGCTTTGCTATCGCCTCGAGCGTTACCTCCTGATTCTCGTTCTGGAGGTACTGATAGAAAAGCATCGCGTGGTCTCTTTCCTCCTGCGCCTGGATCATATACCAGTTAGCGAAGCCGTCAAGACCCTTTGCCTTGAAGTAGTTCGAAAAATCGAGATAGAGATACGCGGAATAGAATTCCTTGTTTATCTGCTGATTTAAAAGCTCGTGTACTCTTGCGTTCATCATTATTATTTCCTCCGTTTCAAGCTATCATTTATCTTGTGACTCAATTATATCACTTTTTTTCGCTGAGTTCTGTGACTTTGTCACATTTGTTTCAAGCTGATATATTCCTCAGCGAAATGCGCCGCCACCGCGCCGTCTCCTACCGCAGTTACCACCTGACGAAGGATCTTGGTTCTTACGTCACCTACGGCAAATACGCCGTCAATGCTCGTTTTGGTGCTCTCATCCGCAACTATATATCCGTGCGCGTCCTTTTCAAGCTCACCGAAAAGCTCGGTTGCGGGGGCACGGCCTATGCCGACAAACAGTCCGTCAAGGGCAAGCTCTCTCCGCTCACCGTCTTTAACGCCTTTTATCACAACTCCGCCAAACCTCTCACCGGGCAGAAGTGACTCTACCGCGCTGTCCGGCAAAAATTCCACGTTTTCGGCTCTCATTAAGGGCTCGTGATATATCCTGGTCGCGCTGAGAGTGTCCTTTCTGTGGATCAGATAGACCTTCTTTGCGAGATGTGAAAGGTGAAGCGCATCGCCCACGGCACTGTTTCCACCGCCTACCACCGCAACGGTCTTGCCCTTGTAAAATCTGCCGTCACAGTGCGCGCAGTAGTGAACGCCGCGACCCGTGAATATCTCTTCTCCGTCAACGCCCAGCCTCTTGGGGTTAGCTCCGGTAGCAATTACCACGGTCTTGGCGAAAAGATCACCCGAATCGGTGACTATTTTCTTCGGATCCTTGGAAAGTGATACCGACGTAACCGATGCGTAAACGGTTTTCGCACCGAAGCGCTCCGCACCGGATTGCATCCTCATGCCCAGCGTAAATCCGTCAACACCCTCGTCAAATCCGGGGTAGTTGTCTATAACATCGGTCAGAGTCATCTGTCCACCGATGCTCATACGCTCAATAACAAGGGTTTCAAGTCCCGCTCTCGCGGCATAAAGAGCCGCAGTGTAGCCTGCAGGACCTCCGCCTATCACTATCATATCATATATCTTCATAAATTCAACCAGCCTTTCTTTATTACGTTTTTATTATACACCCAAAGGGAGAAATATTTCCGTGACGAAGTCACAAATCAAAAAAATCCTCCACCTTATTGACATTTGCGGTGCAAAAGGTTATAATATATATGTAAATTACACGATCGGAGCGAAAAAATGGACAAACAAGAGCTTCAAGGACTCCTCCGCGGAGTTTTTCCCTTTTGGAATAAAATGAGCGAGCAGGACAGAGAGACCTTCTGCCGCTCCGCACAAATAGTTAAATTCAATAAAGGCACCAACATACACGACGGCAATAACTGCACGGGTATAATCCTCGTCAGAACCGGAAGCCTCAGAATGTATATGCTTTCAGAGGACGGCAAGGAGGTCACCTTAGCCCGTCTCTTCCCCGGTGAGATGTGCGTCCTTACCGCATCCTGCGTTCTCCATACCGTGACAGTTGATATATTCGTCGATTCCGAGGACGAGAGCGATTGCGTGGTTATTGGAGGCTGTGCCTTCGAGGATCTGGCAAGAAGAATGCCCGAGGCAAGAATTTTTGCCCTTGAAAGCGCGCTTTCAAGCTTTTCGGACATTATGTGGGTAATGCAACAGATACTCTTTATGAGCATGGACAAGCGACTTGCCATCTTCCTGCTTGACGAGGTCTCGAAGACCGGCGGCGACACCGTAAAGCTGACCCACGAGCAGATCGCCAAATATATGGGCTCCGCCCGCGAGGTCGTATCGCGAATGATGAAATATTTCGTCTCGGAGGGACTTGTAGTCACCTCGAGAAGCGAGGGCATAAAAATCCTTGATAAGAAAAGGCTTCGCGCGATGACGTATTGAAAAAAGCCTTCCACACGGAAGGCTTTTTTTGCCCCGCCGAAGCGGGGCGTATTCAAACATTTCTACAAATATATTTTCATCCCTAAATTAGTTTTAGCACTCACATTGCCTTGGCACTATGTTTATTACAATACCATACATATTTTAATTATTTGCTAAATTCTTTTGATCTTTTTTTGACTGTCTCTCGAATTTCCGAACTTGTCGTAATCGATTTATTTATCTCAATAGAATTATAAATGTTTGGTTGTTGCATGGACTGTCTATAACAATCTTGTTCAAAATGCAGATAAAGACTATTATCTTCAAAGTACAAATATGTTCCTGGATTATCTTTACTATTCCACCTAATAAATGGTTTTTCTATATGACAAATTAGTCTAATTTCTTTTTCTTCTTTATATGAACTACTCTTATAACAAAAATTATATTTTGTCAAATAAGCTATTACACTTTGAACTACTATTATTCTTTTTTCATTTTCCAAAACAGAATTATCTGATTTATAAAAATTATATATTCTTTTAATAGCTTTTTGTATTTGCTTTTTCATCATTTTATATGAATATTGAATTTCAGCCAAATAAACATAATTAGGGCTATTGTCACAACTATTAAAATCTAATACCAAGTCTTCAAAAGACATGGCGGTAAGTTCAATTTGCCATCCATCGTTAGGAGCATATTTCTCCTTCATATATTTTGAATACCCTTCGGCAGTTAAACACAATATCCACAAATTCTTAGCTTCATCCGCGATATCAGAAAACTTAATGCTTTTCAGTATACTATAAAAATCAAAATCAATTATGTTATTATCATATAAATAACCGCATGCATGATAATAAGGCTCCAAAATATATATACCTTCATTTTTATCCAAAAAATCAGATACCTTTGTAAGCCTAAAATTCACACTCCCAGCTTCTTCATCTACAATTTTATTTTTAGAATCATTACTTGTATAATGAAATAATGACAAAGGTTTAATTTTCGGATCAGTTGAAGGCGAATAAATCCACAATTCATCTTGTACATCCTCTAAAGTTTTAGCTCGAAATCTCATAATCATTTATTCAATTTTATATAATTGAATTCCCCATGCCTTTCTCAAAATTAATCAATCAAAATCATGATACCCTTAATTGCTATTTTTATTATAGCACAAAATCTGAGAAACATCAATATGATTATGTAGATTATGAAGAAGCCCCGCCGAGGCGGGGCATGGATTATTGCTGTAATTTAGATACCCATTCATTCCAACGGGGATCGGCTTGCATTTCCTTTTTCACAGAATTACATTCGGAAACGCACCACCAAGGCCAATCATTGGCAAGACTCATATTTGACGTTTCAATAGGCTGATCAAAGTATGCTTTTTCGTGGCGGACCAAATGAACAAGAGGAGCCGTGTAGCATTCTCCGTTGTTTCTGTAATCGTTATAAAGCTTAAACTGTACAAGAGAATTGTCCAAAGCTTCAAAAGCCTCGTCCTTTCTACCATCCAGCCACAGATACAACGAAAGAAAACTATAAACTCTTGCTATATACGAATGATGTATTCCGCAGTTCCCGTCAGTACAAATAAGATTGAATATTTCGATTGCGGCACGCAAGCTTTGAGCCTTGTCAGCATAAGACATATTCTTTTCGTAGGCAATCACACTGCTGACTATTAGTTCAGAGCAAGCTCTTACTGTTTTCAACAGCCCTTCACCGTATGCCTCTGCCCTTTTCTTTCCATCTGTAGCCTTGGACTTGAGAAATTCTCTTGAACCGTATAGATTGGGCACCGTTTCTATAATTTCAAGTGCTCTCGTCTGTTCACCTGTATTCAAATATAATTGAGTAAGCTCTCGGATTACGCGTTGACGTAGCTCTCCATCCTCCATAGTTTTCAACAATTTCTCATAAAGCGATATTGCCTCTTTCCACTCGGAGTAAGTGCGATGCCTTTCCACGTCTAAAACGTCATAGCCTTCATCATCAGACAAATGATATTCACCGTAGCGAACGTATCCTGCGTTATACAATACTGAGGCTAAGCACAACATAATTTTTTCGTTGCCTGGAAATTCGATCAACGCATTTCTTGCAAGTGAAATACACTCATCTATGTTAACATCCTCACCATTGTTTTGGAAATTCATCTGATCGATTTTCGCAGCTAACTCATCGATCTTTTTAGAGCGCTCATTGTTATAACCAAACAATTCATCGATAGAAACACCAAAGTAATTTGCGATTGACGGAACCATTTCCATATCGGGATATCCGCCGTTTGATTCCCACCTTGAAACCGCCTGCGAGGTCACTCCAATAGCTTCGGCAAGTGCCTCTTGTGTGCGTCCGTCACGCCGACGCAATTCGCGTATTTTTTGTCCTAATTCAAGCTGCATATAAGCACCTCCTAAAGTTTTATCACCGGTGTAATTATATTATAGCATAGATTTTTTGAAATACAATTATCAATTCATTGTTTCAAATTCAAGGAACACTTGGATTTACCACTTTCAAAAAAGGCCCACTACAGCGCAATGTCATCAGATAGAACTAATGACATGCGCCGAAGCGGGGCTTAAACTATCACGCATCAATCATAGCAAGGATCAAGTTTTTCGGCTTGGCACCGGACTCCTGGGAGACGATCTTGCCGTCCTTGATAACCACGAGAGTGGGGATGCTGAAAACGCCGAACTTGCCTGCAAGCTCCTCTTCCTCGTCAACGTTGACCTTGCCGACCACGATGTCGTCGCGCTCCTTTGCGATCTCGTCAATTATGGGGCTTACCATACGGCAGGGGCCGCACCATTCTGCGTAAAAGTCAAGAAGCACGGGCTTTTCGCTGTTCTTTATCTCTTCAAAATTATTCTTGTTTACCTTAATTGCTGACATAATATTTTCTCCTTTATCTTTATTGCGGTTTGTTTACCTTACGCTGATAGTATACCACATTTTCAACTATTCTTCCGTGACAAAGTCACAAAAAAGCTCATCTTTTTCAGATGAGCTTTTTGCATAAACATTGCATAAAATCTTATTTTTTGCATAAAAAGTGTATAATCGCAGGCTTATTTAAGCTCATTTTGCGAATTTTGAGAGCCATTTGGCTACTCCATCGTCATTATTGCCTTCAATTATTGACGTGGCGATGCTCTTCAGCCGGGGGTCTGCGTTCTCAACGGCATAGCACTCGTCGGCTATTTCGAACATTGAAATATCATTCCTGCCGTCACCGAAGCAGACAACTCTGTCGCAGTCCAGCAGCTTCTTCAGCTCAAGAACCGCTCTCGCCTTGCTGACACCCGTGGGGTGCACCTCAAGCCACCAGTCGCCGCTGTACATCTCCTTATAATAGACGCAGGAGAAACGGTCCTTCAGCTTCTCGTAAAGCGGTAGTAGCTTCTCTTCGGTGTCGACGCAGGAGAAATGGAAGACGTCGCCATTACATAGCTTGTCAACGCTCTCGACCTCGTTATCGCGGCCGTCGCCCCGTCGGGTCTTCAAAAAATTCTCGGTAGGATCACTGATAAGACTTGGGCAATAAAAATATTTTTCTTTATCCTCGACGTAGGAATAAACGATGGGATAGATGCCGCCCTCTACTAAGGCGGCGGTCACCTCTTCAGCTTCATCGCGGCTGAAGAAATGGGAAAGCAATCGCTTTTTAGTGCCGTTTTCAAGGATAAAGGTGCCGTTATACACGATTAGTGGGACAGCCGCGTCAAATCCTGCCGCCACGATACTTGAAGTAGCGTAGGATCTTGCGGTAGCATAGGTGACCGTCACTCCCTCCGAAACCAGGCGGTTCAGTATGCTCACCGTATATTCGGACAGAGTCTGATTGCTTCTCAAAAGCGTGCCATCGAGATCGGACACGTACAGTGTTTTATTCGACATATTGTTTCTCCGTTAAAAGATTGGCGCAAAGGAGTCGACGCAGGACTTCGCTATAGCGATATCATCTGCCGATGCGGGCGCGTCGAGGGCGGCAAAGCTATTTTCGGCAACGCTCTCACCAGTCAGCATTCTGAACCACAAAAGTCCGAGGGCATATCTGCCAAGACCCCAAGACGCGTGGAAGGTGTCTCTGTGAACCTTCTCTATTCCTTTATCAAGCATCATACCGAAAAGCGTTCCCGAGGGAATGATACCGTCAAGGCCCTCTCTTTCAGCTGCCTCTTTATAAGCCGCCTGAACATCCTTAAGCATTGCCTTGTGGCTTTCATAGCCCAGCTCCACCGTCAAGCGGTGGCTTCCCTCCTCATAAGCCCAGGTCTCCTGAAGCAAGAGCTTCGCCTTAGGCTGACAGGTACGGATATAGTCGGCAAGCTCTGTTATATAGGGATAGAAGGATTCCCTTTTGCAGCTTTCGTGGCTGACCTGCTGGATAGTTACCACATCCCACTCACGGGAAAGCAGCGCCTCCTCCAGCGTGGTATAAAATCCCGTAAAGGAACCGTTATAGCAGAGCATATAGTCCTTCTTGTCGCCAAGCATATTTCTGTAATGTCTTTCAAGAGAGCAGCCGCCTATGCAGATATTGACGACCTCAAAATAGACGCCCTGCGCTTTAGCTATCTGATTAAGATATCTGGTCGCGTCCTCTGAAAAGCTGTTTCCAATAGTTAAAATTCTCATATTTCCCCTCAATTAAACGGGCATTCCCATTTCTCTTTTTTTATCAAGTCGGTAATTTCTTATATACATACCAAGGTCAACGCTGACCATTATAAAGTTGAGCACATAGAAAAAGAGCACGTACCACTTATTTTCAAAGTTTGCCATATATTCAACGTTTGCAAACTTTGAAGCGATGCCTGCGACGTATCCGAAAAGAATAAGGATCATAAACCAAAGGCTCTTGCCCTTTGTGGTTCTCGCTTTGTATGATTTAATGACGTTTATCGGCCACGAAACGCCAAAGCTTACTATCATGATAATTTCAAGTATTTCTGCCATTTTTTGTTTCCTTTCGAAGGTTTATATAGATAATAAATTGCAGTTTATCGGTGCGAGTGCAGAGTGCAGAATGCAGAATGCAGAGTGCAGAGTTTAGGTTGAAAACCTCCTTCGTCGGTTTTCCTCATTAATTTCACATTATAAAAACAAGAAAATTTAAATAATTGTAGATTTTCGCTTCTTGCGAAAATCATCCATAACTCTGCACTCTGCATTCTG
>JBGVHJ010000012.1:0-7334 GCA_045122255.1 Eubacteriales bacterium
TCTTAAAAGATTTTCACCAATAGCGTTATTCTAAAAGGGATTGTTTTGGGTGGAGTCGGTTAAAAGACATATTATGAATCTGTCAATGATCTCCTCATCCACCGCGTTGCGGTCCCCCTTCTCCGCTGGAGAAGGCTAACCTACAAATCAAAATTTGAACATCTCATACGATAACAAAAACGGCCTCAATGAGACCGTTTTTTTGTGTGTTATTTTATGTAATTATCGAGAATTTTAATGGTATCGACAACCGCGGTATAGGCTGCCTGGTCGGGATCCATTGTGAATTTTGTTCCGGTGGTTCCGGCTACCACGACGATATATTCGTGACCGTTATTACCTTTGGCGTAGGTTACCATACATCCGCCGCTGTCGTTGTTGGCAACGTTGCCCGTCCAGCCCGATTTTGCGGCTATGATCTTTGCGGTTTTGGATTTGTGTTCTTTATATGTACCGTTCTGCTGGAAGAAGTTGTGCACGAGAGGCTTGTGGTAAATAAGTCCGCCCTCTTCATCTGTATATGAGAGAGCCGAAAGGAAGCTCGCACAATGGGTGTTTTTCATAGCGTAAGCCATGATCTTTGCAATGTCCTTGGCGATGGAATGGTGAAAGCCCTTATCGGTTCCGTCGCAGGTAACGAAATTGGTGTGCGCGAGCTCCATTTCCTCGGCTTTTTCGTTCATAAGCTTAACGAATGCCGCTTCACTTCCTGCGATATAATCGGCAAGTGCAAGTGCCGCAACTCCCGATGACTCCATTATCAAATGGTTGAGAAGAGTTTTTACAGAATACTCTCCTGCGGGATAGGAGGAATTACCGAGCTGACCCGACATTTCTCTCTCGGATTTAAGTCTTACGTGCTCCGCGGTGACGTTGACCATCGCATTGAGCTCGTCCTCGGTGCGAAGACTTTCCAAAACAACGATAAGGGTCATTACCTTGGTCATAGATGCCGGCTTCAGCTCAGCCGAGCTCGATTTGCCTGCAACTATCTTGCCCGTAGTAAGGTCAACTAGTATAGCGTTTTTGGCGGTGACTCCCGAGATGGTTTCGGCATCGGTTGTGTCATAAGACATATTGACCGTTACATTCTGCTTGAAGGGACGGTCGCCGGATTCGGGTCTGTTCGGATTTCCCTGCGAGGGAATAAGTGCCTGGGGATTCAAGATAGCCATTACGAGTCCGTAGACCGAGGTCATTGCGAGAAGAACGCAGATAGCGATGCAGAGTATCGACGTGAGCCAGAGTTTGGTATCGTCGATCTTTACGCGAGAGAAAAATTTTTTGTTTGACATTATACTTTTCCTTTCGGATATTTACTAAGAAATATTGTACCACAGTCTTGTCACTTTGTCAACAGTTATACCGATAACAAAAGAAATAAAAAATAAAAAAGTCCGCGGTTGCGGACTTTTTTATTCGATCAAGCGAGAAGCAGGAATGCTGCGAAAGCAACAACTGCGAAAACGCCCGAAATAACTGCAGTGATGATAGACAGGGTCTTGTTGTGATCGCCCGACTTGGATTTGCCGAAGAAGGTCTCAGCTCCGCCTGCGATAGTGCCGGAAAGCTTTTTATCCTTACCAGACTGCAAGAGAACCAGCGCAACAAGAGCAACGGCGAGAACTATCAAAATTACACCGAAAGCTATATCCATTTTTTATACCTCCTTTTCAAATCGTGATATAGAATATTATTAAACATAGTTAAAAACGCATCCTACAGGTCGCGTACATAGCATTATAGCACACTTTTTTCTAAAATGCAATAGCAAAACGAAAAATTTTTCAAAAAAAATATTTTTTGGGCAATTGGCTATAAAAAACAGCCTCGGACAGCAAGAAATTATTCAATTAGTTATTGCAATTTTAATATTTTTATGTTAAAATATATATAAGTGTATTGCAGACGCGTTTTCGTCTGCTGAATGGAGGTCTCTATGAATTTAAAGATCAAAGCCGTTGGAGCATATTATACGCCTGCGGGTGTAGTTGCGGACACGGTTGCCAACCCTAAGTATGCCGACTACACCGTTGACAGCGGAGAAAATACGTACAATCTTTACGTAACGTCAAAGCTTTCTCCTGCAGCTATCTCGGTTCGTATTCCCGTTGTTCTCGAAGAGGGCGAGGTCGTGTTTATGAACGGATTTCAGTCTGCTACCGAAAGCCGCGAGCTTACCGTTGACGAAAAGATGCGCGGCATCGATGCCGTTTCGGACTATGCGCGCCGCATGTATACCGAGATAGTGGGCGGAGATTACTCTATCGTTAAGTATAAGAACAAGCCCGGTGTAACTCACGGCTTTTCATATTGCTATTTCAGAAACGGAGATACTTACAGACTTTTCGGCTCGCTTGACGAATCTACGGGCTACACCGTTTTCAAATACGATGCAAACACCTCTACCTTGAAGGTTTCCAAGGATATTGAGGGAGTTAATTATTTCGATAATTATAAAGCTATGTCGCTCTTCTATGCAGAGGGAAGCGAGGAGGAGGTATTCGACAAGTGGTTTGAGGCTATCGGAAAGAGCGAAAATCCTCCCGCCCCCGAGCTTATCGGTTATTCCACTAAAAAGCTTGATTATATCGACGAAAAGATAATTCTTCGCAAGCTTTCCGCGGTGAACAAGTGCTTCCCCTTGAAGGCGAATGCATTCTTTATCGACGGAGACTATTGCGTTGACGGCAACTGGCTTGAGCCCTATGCCGACAAATTCTCGCTCGGACTTCGCAAGATCTCGGATAAGATCAAGAGCTATGGCATGATGTCGGGAATCTGTATTTCCCCCTTCACGGCTCACGAGGACTCCGATATCTTTATCAAGCACAAGGATTGGATCCTGGGTATGCCCGACGGCAGATTCGTGACCGCGAAGAAGGACGTTTACGTTCTCGATGCCGAAAACGCTGAGGTGCGCGAGTACGTCAGAGAAGTGATCCATACTATCCTCTTTATGTGGGGCTTTGATATTATCAAGCTCGACGATCTTTACCTTGCGGGCATTACCTGCGGCAACGGAAAGAGCAGAGGAGAGAAGATGTGCTCGGCTATGAGCTTCCTGCGCGAATGCTGCGGCGGCAAGCTTATGTATACCGATCATACGCCTCTGATGCCTGCATTCGGAATTGCCGATTACTGTGCTATCAGCTGTGATGCGGCGGCGAACAGAACGCCTGCCGTATACGGCAAGAGATTTTATCGCGAAAGCGCATCGGTCAGAAATGCGGCGGCTGACATCGTGTTCAGACGCGGACTCAATAAGAGAGCGTTCCTTTCTGCGCCTTGCGGAATTTCCTTTGACGATAAGGAATTTTTCTTCGATGAAAACTTCAGCAGCGCCGAGCAGAACGTTCTGACCAACATTGAAGGACTCTTTACCTCTGTGCTTGTCTTCCACGACAGTGCGGCGGCTTACGATCAGCACCAGAAGCGCAGATTTTTGAAGACCTGCAATCTCACAAGAGCGAAGAACGTGACGGTCGTGAGAGCTGAGCGCGGTTATATTATAAACTACAAGCTTGACGGAAGATCCTACGTTATCAAGTTCCGTTAACATATATAATGATAATAAAATGAGCTCCGCCGAAAAGGGCGGAGCTCATTTTAGTCGTATCTGTAGGTAATGCCCCAGCTTTGTGCATATCTTTCGGCATAGGAGTTGGGGCTACATACGATCACGAGATCGGAGGAGCAGCCGTCAAATGCGCCGTAACCGATGAGCGAAACCGATTCGGGGATAGTTATCTCCCGCAATTCTTTGCATCCCGAAAAAGCAAACCAGCCTATATTCGTAACGGTGTCGGGGAGGGTTATTTTTTTGATATTGCTGTCGGCAAATGCCGACTCGCCGATGGAAACTAACGCTGAACCGTCTATTTGCGACGGGATATCCAATTCGGTTTGGTTGCCACTGTATCCGGTTACGGTCAGCTTACCGTCGATTTCTGAAATGCTGAATGACGTGACGGACAGATCGCTTGGCGGATTTATTACTTCATTATCATTTTTGTCAAGGGTGCCGGTGTGTGGAGTGTCGGGGATTTCATTTTTGCTCGAAAGGGCATTCAAGGCTGTCTCCAGCTCCTTTATTTTTTGCTGATATTCCGCGGCGGTTATGTAGTTTTCTTCCTTTATATATAATAAATCGTTTTCGAGCCGTTGTATGAGCTCCTCGTAATGCTCGATCTGCAGAACGTACGTTGAAATGAGATCTTTATCTGTGGGGAGATCTGCGCTTTCGTTTTTCTGCTCCGGGCTTGTCCTTGGAGCACATCCAAAGAGCGAGATGCCGACGAGGGGGATGGTGATCAATAAAGTTGTAATTCTGATTTTTCTTTTCATAGTCTTTCTTCCTCCAATATTTTTGTTTGCGGTTTGCAATGGCAATATATTTATATTCGGAGAATAGAAGAAATATGACCGATACGTCTTTGAAAAAATTTTTTCTTTTTTTGAAAAAGCTATTGACAAAGACCGCTTGTTGTGGTAAAATATTTGAGTCGTACAGTTACGACACCGCATAATGCGGGCCAATAGCTCAGTTGGTTAGAGCTACCGGCTCATAACCGGTCGGTCCGGGGTTCGAGTCCCTGTTGGCCCACCAGAAAAAGACTCAGGATTGGATACAATCCTGAGTCTTTTTCAGTTAAATCCGCCTTCGGCGGAATAAATCCACTTCGTGGATGAAATCGCTACGCGATGAAATCTTGCTTCGCAAGGTTAGGGAGAGGCGGATTTGATTTCATCTGAAGCCGAAGGCTGAAGATTTCATCCGAGCTTGCTCGGATTTCATCGTGCTTTGCACGATTTCATTATTGCTTTTTTTAGAATTTTGTGCTATACTTAATTTGAGGTGATAATTATGGCAGAAAATAAACTTGCAGACATATCTATGGATTTTGCAGTAAGTATTTTGAAAGTGACTGATGGTATAAAAGGACATTATTCCCTTGTAAATCAGTTAGAGCGCAGTGCGACATCTATTGGTGCTAATATTCGTGAAGCAAAATATGCTCATAGCAAGGCAGATTTTGTATCAAAGCTTCAAATTGCATTAAAAGAGTGCTATGAAACGGAATATTGGCTCGAGATTATGCAAAAATCCGAGATTTTCACCGATAATTTTGCGAAATCTATTTCAACTGATTAAGGAGTACGAAAAATGAGAGATATTATTATATTCACTGATCAACCTATAAGATTTGAAGACTGTAGAGCGGAAATTTCAAACAATATAAAAGATGTTGAAACAAATGAAAAAAACTCTTTCTGGTCTACAAATAAACATCATTGGAATTTTAGTATCGACAACAATGGTTTTTTCGACGGTGCCAGTGATGAGGAACACATAACCGAATTAAAAGAGCAACAGAAAAAAATACCAATAACAAATCCAATAGTAAATATTATAAGCGCGCATAGATCCATAGATTTTAAAAGGCTTATTAAGATTTTGATAACCTTATATCCTGAATTGTACATTAACATAGACGATAGCTCTGACTGGTACGGCACCGCGCAGGAATATCTTGATACGGAGTTCGATTATTGAACAAAATCATATAAAATTCGGTTCGACTTTCGTTAAGTTTGCTCCACCAAACAAAGAAGGCACCCCAATGGGTGCCTTCTTTGTTTGGTGGCTCATTTGGGTTGCGAGAAATCCGACACTTGCTCCGAAGGAGCAACGTTATGGTTCTGAGTTCCTGTTGGCACATTTTATCGTGAAATTTTCGCTGACGCAAATGTGGGGAATTGCTCTTGACTTTGCTTTTGTTTTGTGTTATAATGGTCAATGTAAAATAATAGCACAATGCGGAGGCGTAAAGGTGTCATTTAAAACTTTATCGGAAGAAAACAAGGAATTTATAGCAAAGCTGTACAGCTTGAAGGCGGGACTTTCGCTTTTGTCGCTCGAGGCGGATAAGACCAGGATCGAGGAATCGAAGGATAAGTATATTAAAGATTGTATTGAAAACAAAAAATACAAGCTTGAGGGTATGAAAAGAAATCTCGCGGGGCTTTCGCAGCAGATCGAGAAGAACGAAGCAATCGTCAGCAACGGCAAAAAGGCCTTTTTGATCAGACTGATAATCGGGCTTTGTCTTTTGGTCGCCTGCCCTGTGGTGGGACTTCCACTGACGTTGATCAGTGCGGTGCTTATGGCGATCAGTACGATGTTAGCAATACCGTTTATGGTGTTTATGTTTATATTCATTATCGGCTCGTTTATAGCCGGTACCGTTTTGATAGACCAATCCTTGAAAAAGAGGACTCCGAAATTTGTGAAGGTTGAGCTTGAACGGTTCAGAGAGGCGCATGAAAAGCAGGCTTCTGAGATCAGCTCTCTTGAGGCGCTTCTTGCTGATGACGAGGCTGCATTCAGAAAGCACGCTGAAAATCACGAAAAGAAGCTTCAGGAATATAAGGAGAGATCGCAGGAGATATATACTGCTCTCGTTCAGGATTACGACGATGTTCTTGAGAGACGCGACTGGGCAAATCTCGATTATATCATCTACGTTTACGAGACCGGACGCGCGGATGCTCTGATGAGTGCCCTTCATCTTCTTGATGAGGAGAAGCGTCACGAGGGCATACTTGCGGCTATCAATTACGCTTCTGCAGAGATATCTCAAAACATTCGCAGCAGCATCGAGATCATGGGCGAGAGGCTTGCGATGAATATGCAGACGCTTGGTGACCGCATTGAGGCTAACGGCAGAAAAACCAGAGAGGCGATTGCGGGTGCGTCGGCTGAGGCTTCGCGCTATGCTTCCGCGCTTAACTCGAGCATTACAGTTCAGAACGCGTTGCTGGAAAAGTCGAACGTTACAAGTGCTCAGCTTGCCGGTGACGTGAACTACGTGGTTGAGCGCTACAAGCTGACGGGAAGGCTTTGATTTTTGTTATACGATTTAATTAAAAAAGAGAGCAGACGGAAGTCGGCTCTCTTTTTTTTGTGGGCTATATGTATATATAAATATAAGGAAGGGAAGTGATAAAGGCGGAGTTTTGGGGCAATTTTGACGAAGTTAAGCAATCTAAACGGCGAAATGCACAAAAAGTGGGGTGTAAAATTGTTGAAATTAAAAGAATGCACAAAGTGAAAGAAATTTAAAAAAAGCTATTGACAAAAAGGGGAGAAAGTGGTAGAATAGTGAAGCTGTCGCAAAGAGCGGCAACGAAAAGACAAAAAGATCACGGTTGAATGGTTGAAAAAATTTTTAAAAAAATTTCGAAAAACCTATTGACAAAGTCGAATGACTGTGATATAATAGTCAAGCGCTCGCAACGAGCGCGAAAAATTGAACCTTGACAATTGAACA
>JBGVHJ010000013.1:0-8611 GCA_045122255.1 Eubacteriales bacterium
CATCTTGAACTGCTCAAGTGCCTTCTTAGCATTCTTGTTTGCCATAACAATTCTCCTTAAATTTCCACATATTGCGGAAAATTATTTTACATATTAAAATCTATATTAAATCGAGCCGCGCCGCAAGCCTATCGATCCGGCAAAATCACCTGCGGCGCGGGATTTGCATTATCCCTTAACCGTTCTCAAGCGTTTGCGAAATCAACTTACTTCGCGTCTCTGCTATTATTATGGCGCAAGAAAAATCAAAAATGTATGGAAAAATGAGGATTTGCTTTTTATTTACCGCTTAAATCCGTTTCGTCCGAGAAGCTATCCTATCCATCATCTTTTTATATTCTTTTTCCGAAATCGTACCCTCTTCAAAAAAGATACCGATTAAAATAATTCAGCCACGCATCCTCTGCAAATCTCACCTCGAGCTTCTCTCGCTCATTTTCAGACAAAACTCTACTCATCGAAACACCTCTCTTCCAAACTATTATTTGACATCGCATGGAATAATATGCAAATCCCCCATGCATTATATAATACAATACGACGAGTGAAAATTTTGAGTTTTCAGAGACAATTTTTGAAAATATTTTGAATTGCAACTGATTCGCAAACAATGTCCAATAGCCGTTTACGAATACATTGATTTATGTTATAATTATTATTGAAATTTGAAAATTGAAATTAACATCAAAATTCCGGCCATTAACTTCAATTTTACAATATTTATTGAAATAACACTAACTATAATTTCAAAAACTATTGACTTTTTGAAATAATTGTGTTAAAATATATATAGTAATTTCAAACTGGAGGTCCTTATGAGTAAAGCGGGAACACAAATATCCAATCTTTCGGGAGATGCAGCATACAAATCATTCAGACCTGCACCACTGCCCCCGGAGATTAATATAGACGATGAGATGCTTTCGTATTTGACAGGTGCCACCAAAGCGCTCGCCACACTCGATGCTTTGGCAACACATATACCAAATATGAATCTGTTCGTTTCAATGTATGTGCGCAAAGAAGCATTGCTTTCCTCACAGATCGAAGGCACACAGGCAACTCTTGAAGACGTGCTCGACCCATTGATCGAAAAGAATGCAAATCAAAACGTTGCGGACGTTGTAAATTACATTAAAGCGACAGAGTATGCCCTTGACAGAATGAATTCTCTCCCCCTCTGCAATCGTTTGCTTAAAGAAACCCACGCGGTTTTGATGCAGGGTGTCAGAGGTCAAGAGAAGAATCCCGGCGAATTCCGCATTTCTCAAAACTGGATAGGCGCGCAAGGTAGTTCGATCAAAAATGCTCGATACATTCCGCCAAATCCACAGGATATGATTGAAGCAATGTCTGATCTGGAAAAATACATGAATGAAGATGACTCGCTCGACGTGCTTATCAAGTCAGCATTGATTCATTATCAGTTCGAAACAATTCATCCATTCCTTGACGGCAACGGTCGCGTTGGCAGACTTCTCATAACACTTTTCCTTCTTGACAAACAAGCATTACATTGCCACGCTCTTTACATTTCTTATTATCTCAAGCTCAATCGTATTGAATATTATGATCGCATGAGCGAGGTCAGGGCAAAAGACAATTACGAGCAATGGGTTAAATTCTTCCTTCTCGCCATAAAGGAATCGGCTGAGGATGCTGTGGAAACGATCAAAAAGCTTAGTTCCCTGCATGATAAGAACATTGCTACAATTGATAACATGGGACGCCAAGCAAAAACAGCTCGCAAGATATTTGATTATCTGGAGCAAAACCCCATTATCGATATAGGCAAAACCGCCGCCGATCTTGAAATATCTTTTAATACCGCTTCAAGCTATATAAATCGCTTGGTAGACCTCGGCATACTCGTTCAAACTAACAACGCCGAACGCAAACGCGTTTACGCATATGAAGATTATCTCACTATTCTTCGAAAAGATACCTAAACAATCAGCCCGTGCTTCGGCACGGGCTTTTTTATATGCTAAATTATATGAATGACAATATTTTGTCGGCTGTTGTTGTTTAAATAATTTATAGATATAAGGATGAATTAATTATGGAAATTAAAGAAAAGACTAATGAGAAAGCTCCCGAAAAGATTGTTAACAAGACAACAGGAACTCTAAAAACTACTTTTTAATTATCGATTTATTTCAAGCTTCCCTCAATATGGGTAAGTCCCTCGTCGAAGAAGCTCCAGTCCTTATACCAACGGAGATTTTCAAGTCTGAAAGCGCAGGGCCAAGCCGCAAGCCATTGGGTAGGACAGAAGGCAGGGGTGGAATTGCGGCGCCAACGGGTGTGGGCGATCGCCTCGTCCTGACTGCCCGCAGGGCGGAGTCTTCCATTGATCACAAGTGTGCCATCCGAAACACCTTGGGTGGCATTACACCAAAATGCAAGGGCGCGTTCTCTCCACTGTCCGTATCCCGTCAGCTCATAAAGCTTGAGGAATGAAAGGACGTCACGGAGCGCATATTGGTCACACGCATTGTGAGGAGTAGAAACGCTGGTTGATCCGAAGGTGTCGTAATTAAGCTCCTTGATAACGCAACCGTCGGGATATTCCACGGTAAAGTGCATCATCCAGGTGCAGAGATACCAAGCGATCTTCTCGGCTTTGGTAACGTAATCTTTGTTCTCGGTGGCTTCATAAAGTGCCAGAGCGTCACGGAGCAAGGGGGATGCCGATTCCTTGTCGATACTGTAGGTATCAAGCGCACCCGCAGTGGTAAAGCCCTCGCGCTCAAGTTCATCATAATAGAAATCGAAGGCGCTGATCGCACTGTCAAGATACTTTCTGTCGTTCGTCCTCTTATAAGCGTTTACAAGAGGAAGGATCAAAAAGCAACCGATAGTTCCCTTTTTGGAGATCACTTTGCCCTCCTTATCCCAGGATTTGGCAAACGCGCCGTTTTCCTCTTGACTCTCCAAGGCAAAATTGCAGGTGTCAAGGGCGGCTTTCAGATATTCGGGCTTGTCGATTCCTATGGATGAAAGCAGATCGTATGCTTCAAAAAATCCTTCGGCACCGGTTCCCAGATTACAAGCATCATGAGCCACGGCAACCTTCTTTGCGGTCTTGGGTTTGCCTACCTTGTCAAGTATGCCCTCAAGCTGAGCTTCACCAATGTTCCATATGTCGACCTCTTCTCTCGTCATAGTCTCCCAAGGCTGACGGAGCGCCGCGTTATCCGAGGGATAATTGATCCTTGAAGGCAGAAACCCCTTTTCGCTATTAAAATGCTCAAGCCATGAATCAAGAACTGCCATACCGATCTCAAGATTCTTTTCGTGTCTGTTGACTATTCCGTCGTGAATGAATGCCGCAGAGAGAGACGCGCATTGACCGACCCAACCGATCTCATAGTTATGCTGAAGCTTCTCATATGCATTCAAGGCAGGTATCCATTGGGCGCCGTTGGTAAAGCCTACAAAACCGTCCCTCTCCTTCTGCAAAAGGAAGTGACCGTAAGCCACGGAAAGCGGATAAAGCTGTTCTGCCTTACGAGGTGCTTTTATTGGATGTCCGTAATACCGCCAGGCGAAATCAAGGAGATGCTTGTATCTGTGGCGGCTTCCGTCGGATGTCTTTGCAAATATAATGCCGACAAAATCCGACCGAGGCTCCATACTGCCCTGAAAAGGTCCATCCCAGAAATGGCGGTGGAGAGTTTTTGGCTTCTCCTCCTCGGGGAAAACAAGCACGTGCTTCTCTCCCTCGTCAACCTTGTAGAGGGAGCAGGCGGAATTGCTATTCGGCTCCGCCATAAGAGCGATACTGATATGCTCGTTCTCACTATAGGTGCAGGCAGGAATAGTCACTCTGTGGGAAGCGAAGCTCCAGGGAGTGCCGTCCTCCGCTCTGTCGCCAACGTACTCGGGGGTATCTCCCCAGCCGTTGCCGTTGTAGCTGACGGCAGGGATCATAGTGAAGTCAGGCTCGCCTAAAAGTATCATTTCCATTCGCATATTATCGACGGGAACGTCGGTGTGTCTGTGCCACTTCCATGCACCGTCCTCTATTCTTTCAAAGCTATCGGTAGTTCCCTCCACCGAAATAATAACCGCGTAGGGCTTGCCGTCAACAACAATCAGATTACCGTTATTGCCTTTAATGATATCTGTCATTTTGATTACCTCTCATAATCAGTTTTCAAAATCCTCAATCTTGAATTTCCACTCCTCGCGCTTGCGGAAAGGAGTTTTAAAGCTCTTTGTCAGCACACCCTTTTCTTCAAGATGAATATAGCAGCTCATATCGCAGGCTCTGCCGCAGATGGAACACTGATATGCGTGCTGCGCGGGGGGATAGAAGTAAATATTGCGAAGGATCTTTCTTGCGGTCTCGGGAGTAACCTTAGCCTCGCCACTGATAATAGCAACTCTGTCCTCAAAGTCCTTAAATGCATCGGGAGGCATAAAGGGATTCTTAAGTCCGTTAGCACCGTTATAGTAAACAGAGCACTGCCAAGGGTCGACGGTACCATCCTCGGCTATCGCCTTACCGTGGCAGCCCTTCACGCACTCGCCGCACTTATCGCAGAGGTGAGGCTCTTTCACGGGAGTCGCTTCGATTTCCGCATCGGTAAGCACAAAGCACACCCTGACAAACGGTCCGAACTCGTCGGTTAGAAGCGCGCCGTGGAAGCCGATCTCACCAAGTCCGCAAAGAACCGCCGCATCGTTAAAATCCATCTGTGTCTCCTGAGGACGGTTTCTGTAGACCGCGTCAAATGCGACCTCGGGGTTGGTGGAGTTCTCCTCCGCCATGATCTGCTGATGACGTCGCTGAGGAAGTGCGGAATAGCCCTCTTCTTCAAGCAACATCGAAAGACGGACAGACACCATAGGCATAACGGTCTCTTCCATATTCTCTACACCCATAGTTGTGTACTGATAGTAGGTGCTTCCCTCTTCGATTCCTCTGTAAGCACCGCGGAGGACTCTGAAACCGAGACCGATCACGGTCTTTGCCTCGGGAAGCAGCTTACGCACAGCCGAATCCTCGGGAAAACGGGAGACGGGAGCAAAGCCAACAAGATCGGCACCCCATTTTTTGCAAAGCTCTATGATTCTATCTCTCATTTTTTCTTACCTCCGATCAAGTGATTGTAGCAGGCATAGTCGCAGGCTCTTCCGCAAAGGCAAGCGGAGTAGCCCCACTGTGTATCGGGCAAGAAATTCATCTTGGGATAGATCTCGCGGGCACTGATAGCGTCAAAACGGAATTCGCCGTTCAATATTGCCTCGCGGTTAGCATCACCCTTCAAAAAGTCATCGGTCATAAAGGGATTGGACTTGTGCGCACCTTTATAATACACCGAGCACTGCCAGGTGTCAAGTCCTTTTTCGTCGATAGCCTTACCGGGGCACGCTTTCATACATTCACCGCAGCCGTCGCATATAGACTCGGTCACAGGTTCATCGACCTCAAGGGGAGCATCGGTAATAATGAAGCAATAGCGCATATAGGGACCGTACTTCGCGTTGAGTATCTTTCCGCTAAGACCTCTTTCACCTATGCCGCAAGCCTTTGCCGCCTTGCCGAAATCAATGATAACGTCGGGAACGGGCTTACCCTCTGCAACCGCAGTCGCGTGAATAAGCTCGTATGTATCCATAACCTCGGGGTTAGTGGTCTTATCGCCCTTTATGCGAAGGTTGGGAACAGACTTCTGCAAGCAAGCGTCGTACCCTTCGTCCTCGATCATTCCGCCAATCTTGAGCAAAAAGATCTCCGCCAATTCCTCGTCGGGATATTTTACACCCAAGGTGGTATATGTATAATACTGAACGTCTCTCTGCATTGTATTGAAAAGTGCTTTGGGCACTACGAAGCCAAAGCCTATAATGCACTTAGCATTGGGTAGTATTTGTTTGGGATCTCTCTGCGCGTCGGGCTCGTCGTAAACTCTGCCGATTCCGCAAACGCTTGCTCCAAGCTCACGCGCCTTCGCCTTTATCATTTCACTTGTAAGCATTTATCTTTCCTCCTGTTCAAAATATCTCTTCTCTGTATTTTCGATAGAGGTGTTTCTGTTTTCCACCACGATCACGTTTGCATCTTCGCTGACAACAATATGGTGCCAAACACCGACGGGAATGGTATAAACAGAGCCTTGCTTCATCTCAACGGCTTCACTATCGGTATAAAGAGTTGCCTTTCCCGATACAAGCACGAACACCTCGTCTGTAAGCAGATGTCGTTCCATCTCGCCAAGACGGGAAAAACGCTCGTTGTAGTGAAGCATTCCAACCTTCCACTCGCCGCTTTCTATCATTACTTTGAATCCGGCATCCTTGTGAACGCCTACTCTTATCATCTGTCCAGCTTCCATGGCTTGCCCTTTCTAAGCGGCTCCTTGAAGCGGTCTTCCATACAGCCGCCCTTCTTTTCAAGCATAGACACACAGCCGCGAATACAACCGCCGCACTTTGCCATATTGTATCCTACCCAGCTGGGAAAATACTTCTGGAGTGCTCCGTAGACCTTCATTATCTCCTTTTCGTCGGCAACATTGGTCTTTCCTTCAAGCAGGTCAAGATCGCCGTTTTCGTTTGCGTCGAAGACTTCCTTGGGAACGAAGGGGTTATAATATCTGCCCGCATGGGTGTAGAAAGCGTAACAACGCCACATATCTATGTCACCCCATTCGCAGATCTTGCCGTCGAGATCAACTCTGACAGTCTTACCCGAATTGATTGCCGGAATACATCCGCCGGGGCACTCGCGCACGCAAGCTCCGCACTTACGGCAAAGGGGCTCGCCGCTATACATTTCGTCATATTCAAGCTCTGCATCGGTAAAGAGGAATGCCACTCTCTGGAGAGGACCAAACTGGGGAGTCAAAAGCATTTTACTCCAGCCTATCTCACCAAGACCGCAGGCAACCGCAACAAGACGGAACTGAAACTGCAGATCGGGTGCTACGTTATCGTCTCTTGTAGGACGGGTGAACTGAACGCTTCTGTGATGCGCCGTCGAGGTCTTGGCATTCTCGTTTATCTCGATCTGCTCCTCGGGAGACAGTGTGTTTCCGGGGCTTCCGTCCATATCCGAAACGCTTCCGCGCGCACCGGTATTACGGTAAACGAACGCCTCGTAGCCCTCGTCCTCGATAAGCTTTCCTACATGGTAAAGCACCGCGGGGGCGAAGATCTCGTTGATTCCACCGTAAGCCATTGACGGATACTGGTAGAACTGTGTTCCCTCCTCAATTCCTCTCTGAACACCGCGAGGTATACGGAAAACGAATCCGATAACACTCTTGGCTTCGGGAAACAGGAATTTCGGGTTCATATCGTCGGGTGCGCCCGCAAGACGTGAGATCGGCGCAATACCGCAAGCGTCCGCGCCTGCTTCAAGAGCTACTTTTTTGATCATTTCACTTGTCAACATTTCTCTCTGCTCCTTATATTAAAGTTGTTTTTTCAAGTTTATACCTTTGCCGAAGGGTCATCGGCAAGCTTTACACAAGCGCGCTTCATTACGTCAGCGCAAAAGCTACATTCTTCGCAATTTTTACGGCAAGACATAACGTGAGACGCAAAATCTCCGTCAAAATTCGCATTTTCTATGTAATTCGGATAAAATATTCCGCTGTGATTTGGTTCAAGCAGCTCCATAACACTTCCGCGGTATTTTTTGCCGACGTAGGCCTCAAGCACGCGTGAGGGCGCGGAATTAACTCGTGTCGCCAACTTTACTGCCGGAACGATACCTTCATAAAGCTCAATATCCTCGGGACGAATGAAATTGGTTCGCTGAAGCCACTTTTCGCGGTTTTTCTCTCCCGAAAGAAAGTCCCAGCAAACTCCTCTGAACTGATATCCGTTATCCATTGCCGAGATCTCGGATTCATGCGCCACAAGATTATCGTGGAAGACGTGCGCCGAGCAATTATTTAAACAACCGCTGTTTGCAAGCAGGTACATTTCTTTACCGTTATCGTCACACCATTTGCGAAGTCGCAAAAGCATCGGCAGATTTCTGTTGAGCTCGCGTCTTACGTAAAAGCTGTCAAAATAATTCGAAACGTAGGACATTCCCTCCACAGAGCCAATCTCCATATTGACCGACGCTCGCACGTCAATATCCTCAAAATTGGTTTTTATGAACTTGGCGATCAAAATTGACGAGGTCGTAACGCTGGAAAGCCCAAACTCCCTGCCGACATAATCTATAAGATTTCCTATTCTGTTGAAAAATGCTCTTGACTGACTGTCCTTACCGTAGCAATTTGCGTTAAAAAGCATATTCAGCTTTAGTCCGTTCGCGGAAAGATACTTCAGATCCTCAGCCTGCCTTTGCTGTATCTCAAACGGGGTCACCTCATCGTCTATCGACAATGCACTTCTTCCGTTAGGCATATCTCCCCAGGAAAAATAGACCTCGGATATACTGTTTTTATTTTGAATAATAGTGTTTAAAAAGGACTTGTTTTCCTTTATGGGATATCCAACAATATACTTCATAATCACTCCTGCTCTTGTTGTGACAAACAAACCAACATAAAACTATAAAATTTCGGTTTATATCTTGATTATACATCTTTTATATGTTATAATCAATGCATAAAACAAACGAAAAAGTTTTAAAAAC
>JBGVHJ010000014.1:0-105684 GCA_045122255.1 Eubacteriales bacterium
CCGTTGTAGGCGCAGGCGTTGCCGCTTTCCTTATCTGGAAAAAGAAGAAGGATGAAAACAAGCAGATCGAGGAAGAGATCGACGCGGCTATCGACGCGGCTTTCGCTGAAGAAGAGGTTGCCGAGATAGAGGCTTGATGCTGATATGAAGATCGTATTTCTTGATGCTTCGACCATCGGTGCGGATATCGATCTTTCGCTTTTCGAGCGTTACGGCACGCTGAAGGTGTACCCCACCACAGCTCCCGAGGAGTTTGCCGAGAGGGTTGCCGACAGCGACGTTATAATCATTAATAAGCTTAAAGTGGGCAGAGATAATCTGCCCCTTTGTCCAAACGTAAAGCTCGTTTGCGTTACCGCCACCGGATTTGATAACATAGACACCGAGTATTGCCGAGAGAGAGGAATTGCCGTTTGTAACGTGGTCGGTTATTCTACCCAGAACGTAGCTCAGCTGACCGTGGCGATGGTGCTGTCTCTCATCTGTAATCTGACCGAATACAACCGTTCGGTCGCCGACGGAAGATATACAAGTGGCGGCGTTGCCAACATCCTCACCCCCGTATATCACGAGATCTGCGGCAAGACCTGGGGAATCGTTGGCTACGGTAATATCGGTAAGCAGGTGGGAGTTGTGGCAAAGGCTCTTGGTTGCCGTGTGATCGTTTATAAGCGTACTCCCATCGAAGGAGAGGAGTGCGTAGATATTGACACGCTTTGCCGCGAGTCCGATATTATTTCGGTGCATACGCCTCTTAACGACGGCACACGCGGTCTTATCAGCCGCGAGAGGATCGCTATGATGAAGAGCGATGCGATACTTATCAACGTTGCCCGCGGTGCGGTCTGTGATGAGAAAGCTATTGCAGACGCCATTCTTGAAAACAGGCTTGGCGGTGTCGGAATCGACGTGTATTCCAAGGAGCCGTTTGGCAATGATCACGCTATGGCACGGATCGCAGGCAGAGATAACGTTATACTTACCCCTCACATGGCTTGGGGCTCTTATGAAGCGCGAGTCCGTTGCTGTGAGGAGATCGCTCTCAACATAGAGTCCTTTATCAAGGGTGAGAAAAGAAACAGAATAGTATAAAAAAATCCCCCCGAAAAGCAAAATTGTTATATACAAAATGTATTTTGTATGTTACAATAAAAGCATAAGGGGGGATTTTATGCTTTTTACCGATAAAAACGTACTGAAGGAATACAGTATTGATAAAAGACTCTGGCAGGGCATTCCGTCTATTGAAGTAACAAAGGGAGGCAGAATTTTTCTCACCTATTATTCCGGTGGCACCAAGGAGGAAATAGAAAATTATTGCATCCTTTCTGCAAGTGACGACGGAGAGCATTTCAGAGATATAGCGATAACCTATAAGGAAGGCTTCAGATGCTACGACCCCTGTCTTTGGACAGATCCACTTGGCAGGCTTTGGTTTACCTGGGGAGTTGCTCCCGACCACGCGGTCTTCGCATCGGTATGCGACGATCCCGATGCGGAGGAGCTTACCTGGAGCGAGCCGCGACTTATAGGCCGTGAGGTTATGATGAACAAGCCCACCGTTCTTTCTTCGGGAGAGTGGCTTTTCCCGATAGCCGTGTGGGACCTGATAGCGAATGCCGGAGGCGCAAACGGAGTTACCGATCCCTCGGGAAAGCAATCGGCTATTACTGAGCGATTGGCATTTGCTTACAAGAGTATTGATCAAGGCAAGACCTTTGAGCGTCTTGGTGGCAGCAGTGTGCCTCAAAGATCGTTTGATGAGCATATGATCCTTGAGCTTGGCGATGGCAGGCTTGCAATGTACGTTCGCACGAAATACGGAATAGGTGTTTCTTATTCCTATGATCGCGGCATAACTTGGACGGAGGGTGAGGACAGCGGTCTTGGCGGCCCTTGCTCGCGCTTTTTTATAAGCAGACTTAAATCCGGCAGAATTTTACTTATAAATCATTTCAATTACGTTGGTAGGAACAATCTGACGGCAATGCTTTCAGAGGACGACGGTAAAACCTGGCCTTATAAGCTTTTGCTGGATGAGAGAGCCAACGTGTCATATCCCGATGCGAAGGAAGCCGACGATGGATATATCTATATAACCTACGACCGCGAAAGAGGAGCATTCCTTAACTCGTTGGAAAGGGCATATTCCTCCGCGCGAGAGATACTTATGGCAAAGATCACAGAGGATGATATAATTGCAGGGAAGATACTGTCTCCGAAGGGCAGGCTGAAGCAGGTCGCCCTGAAGCTGGGCAAATATGCTTTTGAGGATACAAATCCATATAGGGAGATCGAGAAGTATTCCGACACAGAGCTTCAAAAGCTATTGATCGAAAAGGATTTTAATGAAATTCTTTGCATACTGTTTGATAAATATAATATCAACTGCTGTAATATGCACAAGATCGACCGTGAAAGGCTTGACGGTATGATAAACGGCGTTATTGACGGAAATGTGGATAAAGACGTGGCGGTTCTTGATATAATAAGAACGATACGCTCGGCAAAGATCGAATCGCGCTCCATAGCACCGATCGTTGAACGTGCTAAGGCGCTGATCGAAGTCAACCTTTCGGATGACGTTTCTATGGCTGAGATAGCGGATAAGATAAATATCAGCGTTCATTATCTTTGCCACGTATTCAAAAGCACTACCGGTATTACTCCCACCGACTACAAGAATTCCGTCAAGATATCCAAGGCTAAAGAATTGCTTGTTGGCAGTGAGATGAAGATTTCCGATATTGCGCTTGAATGCGGATTTGGAAGTGCAAGCTATTTTTCAAAGACGTTTCTTAAAAACGAGGGAATCACACCCGCTGAATACAGAAAATCAAACAAATAACGAAAGCCGTCCGCAATCTCTTGCGGACGGCTATATTTTTATTTTCTCTTGATCTCCTCAAAGGGATCGATATTGTTGGTATTGCAGGGAATAAGTCTGAATTTCAAAATCATATTTTCTTCAGTAAGCTTCCAGCGTTTATCAAGATCGGGACCGCAGGAATTGGAGCCGATGCCTGCATGACGGTAGTCTATATTGACTACTGTTTCCTTGAGGGGGGTGAGCTCAAAATCGTGGTTTGTGAAGGTGAGCATGTGCGGTGTGTAGTGAGAGCAGTTGAAGCTGAAATCGTTCTCAACTCTTGCAACCGTCAAGCCGTGACCTGAAAGCGAGCTTACCTGCATCCACTTGGTGTCGGTGTGAGCCATATTCTCCTGAGGTCTTACGTAGTGCTCGAAATGATCACTTACACGGCTTTCAAAGAGTCCCTCGTAGGAAGCCCATCTCTTATCAACGTAGCTTTCAACGGGTCCTCTGCCGAAATAGCGGAGCTTTTCTGTGCCCTCGGGCATATTGAACTGTACACCGAATCTTGGGAGAGGCAGGAGACCGTGGCGTCTGTGAGCGTCTACGACTACCTCAATACCGCCTTCTGCGAAGAAGATATAATCGACGCTCATCTTAATGTGAGGAATGAAGCTTGCGGCTACCATAGCCATTTCCGCGTGAACGGTTACGCTCTTTTCGCCAATTTCGGTTATCTCGCATGAATATGCCTTGCTGTAGGATTGATGGAACTTATTGTTTATCCAATGGGGCTTAATATTTCTGTCATTATCGGTGGGAGCGCGCCAGATATTGAAGCTGACGGGTGTGGTTATAAGCTCCTTGCCACCGTCACAAATAGAGGTGATAAGAGCCTCGCTCTTGTCAAGCTTATAAACGGTATTTGCGGTGGTGATCACGATCTCCTTTTCGGTCTCGCTGCAGGTTATAGTCGAGTAGGGGGGCATTGTGTCAATGACGGAAGCCTCGGCTCTGTCCTCGCAGAGAACGAATTGCTCGAAGCCGATCTCATATCCGCGTGAAGCCCAGGGGGTGTCGCAATTCTGTACTGCGGATACCATAAGATAAGCGTTGCCGTCAAGAAGAGCTGTCATATCGACGTCGAGCTTATACGCGGCGGTCTCCTGAGGGGCGATATCAGCCGCGCCGAGGCTACCTTCGGCAACGGTCTTGCCGTTTTTCTGAATTTTCCAATTAAGATCGTAATCGGAGAGAGAAACGTAATAGCGGCGGCTCTTTACCGACAGGATAGAGCTATCCTTATCAAATTCGATAAGCATAGGCTTAATGATATTCTTATACTCGAGGAATCCGGTGTGAGGACGGCGGTCGGGATACACGAGACCGTCGACGCAGAAGTTGCCGTCGTTAGGATCGTCGCGGTAGTCTCCGCCGTAGAGATAGTGAGGATCGTCATAGGGATTGTCGCCTGCTGCGGATGCGTGATCGGTATACTCCCAAACGCAACCTCCCCAGAATTTATCGTATTTGAATATAACGTCCCAGTAATCCTTCAGGCATCCGGGGCTGTTACCCATAGCGTGAGAGTATTCGCACATATAGAAGGGCTTGGGGAATACGTTTCGCTTCATGTAAAGCTCTTCGGTCTCTTGGTATGCGGGATACATACGGCTCTCAACGCCTATCCAATGGCATTCAAGCTCCTTTGCGGCCGTTTCATCGTCGACCTTTCCGTCGTATTCTCTCATGAATTTCTGATAACGGCGGCGGGTGCTATCCTCGCAATGCACAAGGCATCCGGGCATTCTTCTTTGGAAAAATTCGCCCATTGCTTGATAGTTTCGTCCTATACCCGATTCATTACCTACAGACCACATGACGACACAAGGGTGATTCTTGTCTCTTTCAAACATACGCTCGGCACGGTCGAGATAAGCCGCTGTCCAATCGGGACTGTCGGTAAGTCCGTCCCAGTTGTCAACTCCGGGGACGTTCATTCCGTGGGTCTCAATGTCGGACTCGTCAACTACGTAGAAGCCGAGCTTATCGCAGAGCCCCAGGAATCTGGGATCGTTGGGATAGTGGCTGGTTCTGATGCAGTTTACGTTGTGTCGCTTCATTATGTAAAGGTCCTCAAGCATATGGTCAAGAGGTGTTGCGCTTCCGAGAATGGGGTGGCTGTCGTGTCGGTTTACACCCTTGAGCTTTACGGCCTTACCGTTGACGTACGCTACAGAACCCTTGACCTCAAGGCGCTTGAGACCCAGACGGAAGCATATATGCTCACTTCCGCTTGAAAGGAAGAGTGAATAGAGCGCGGGATCCTCGTCACTCCAAAGAGCGGGTGCGGAAACCGAAAGGCTTATCTCGCCGTTGCCGTTTATCTCTGCTGAACCGCACTCGAGAGCTTCGCCGTCGGGGGAGACAAGCTTATAATTAACGATCGCTTTGCCGTTTGCGCTGATCTCTGCGTTGATGCGCGCATTTGCAAGATCCTCGTCCACTTCAATTTTATTATATACGTCAGTTATGTGGACCCTGTCGCGTAGGAGGAGAAACACCTCGCGGAAGATTCCCGAATAACGGAATTTGTCCTGATCCTCAAGGTATGATCCGTCACACCATTTAAGTACAAGCACCTTAACAGTGTTTATGCCCTCGTGCAGAAGAGGAGTAACGTCGATCTCGCTGGTCATGTGGCTGACCTGGCTGTATCCTGCAAATTTATCGTTTATGTAAAGATAGAAGCAGGAGTCAACGCCCTCGAAGTTAATATATATCTGCTTATCAAGCATATTTTTGTGTATGAATACCTCACGGCGGTAAAGGCCGCAGGGGTTATTTGCCGGAACGTAGGGAGGATCAACGGGGAAGGGATAGCGCACGTTCAGATAGTTTGGTGTATCGTAGCCCTTGCCAAGATCGCTCTGCCAGCTTCTCGGAACCGTGATCTTGCCGAATTCGGAGGAACGAAGAAGCTCCTCCTCGGTGACGGCGGCAACAGACGGATAAAATTTAAAATCCCAATCTCCGCAAAGAGAGATGAAATTATAGCTTTTGCTTCGGTTGTCTTCAGTAGCCGATTTTTCATCCTGGTATGGGATAAAATAAGCCCTTGGCTTTTCGCAATTAACGTGAAGATTTTCCAGCCCATTGTGAAAATTCATTTTTAACGACATACTTGCTTTTCCTTTCCTATACGTCAAAAATTGATACAATACCATTATATCATATGCGTATTTGCCCCGTCAATAACAAATTTGTCTTTTATCCCGAAAAATTCATAAAAAATTTATTTTACAAATTGTGTAAAGTATGGTATAATCGTAAAAGAGTGAGTTTTCAAGGAGGTGAAGAGGTGCGTCTTGATAAATTTATAGTGGAATCGGGGATCGCTTCTCGCTCCGAGATCACAAAGGTTGCCAAGAATGGCGGTGTCACTGTTAACGGTCAGATAGTTCGTCGCGCAAGCGGACATATTGATCCCACTACAGATACGGTCACTTATCTTGGTAGGGAAGTGATCTGGCGCGAGTTTACCTACGTTATGCTCAATAAGCCCGACGGATACGTCAGCGCTACAGATGATCTTCTTAATCCCACAGTCCTCACACTATTGCCGGAGGAGCTTCAGAAGATAGGTCTTTTCCCTTGCGGAAGGCTGGATAAGAATACGCTTGGACTTATGATACTTACAAATAACGGTCCGCTTTCTCACAAGCTGTTAGCTCCCAAAAATCACGTTTCGAAAAAGTACAGATTTACCGTCAAATTTCCCATAAGCGAGAATGATCGGCTTGAGCTTGAGTCAGGTGTTGACATAGGCGGATATACCACCGCTCCGTGTCAAGTTGAAATGATAGACGAAAAGAACGGCTACATAACTCTTACCGAGGGAAAATATCATCAGATAAAGCTGATGGCTGAGGCGGTACACAATCAGATAACCTATCTTGAGCGAGTAAGCTTCGGTCCCGTTGTTCTTGACGAGAGCCTTGAGAGAGGTCGGTGGAGATATCTTACCGAGGATGAAGAGAGGGCTCTTGAAAGTCACGGACGAACAATTTAAAATGAATAGAGGAGTAATTTGATTATGAAAAAAACAGACAAGTATCTTATTACCTATTGGTGCGGCGTGCCCGAAAAATATTTGTATACGAGTGACGGTGAGGTGGATTCTTCCCGTTTTGAGGAGATGAAGGAGGCAGGATTAAACCTGGTCATTACCGGATATTCTCCTGAGGTTAATAAAAAAGTTCTTGATATATGCGCAACGCTCGGTCTTGAGGCCACGGTTCACGATTGGAGGATCTTTCAGGCGATAGCCGATCCCGAGAAAAGACGCGAGCTGCTTTTTGGTATGGTTGAGGATTATAAGAGCTATACTGCGCTCCACTCATATTATGTAACGGATGAGCCTAATGCTTCTGATTTCGGCACGCTTGCGGAAATAAAGGAAATATTGCACGAGGCAGACCCCGTGCACGAAGCGTATATCAATCTTTTTCCGAACTATGCAACTCCGAAGCAGCTTGGAAATCCCACCTATGTCGAGCACGTGGAAGAATATATCAAAACGGTTGATCCTGAGATAGTATCTTATGATCACTATCATTTTCTTACTACCGCTCCCGTTGAGAGAACCGACTATTCCGGCGGTGAGAGGGAACAGATGATAAGAGAAGCGGCATGCAACAAGGTTGAGCGAGCAGGCTTCTTTGATAATTTTGAAACCGTGCGCGATCTTAGTCTGAAAAACGAAAAGCCGTATATGATCATAATTCTTCTCGTAGCTCATGGCCCTTACAGATATCTGACAGAGGCTGAGATACGCTGGGAGGTCTTCCAATCGCTTGCCTACGGTACTGAGAGACTTTCTTACTTTACCTATTGGACTCCGGGAGAGGGCGGTTCTGACGGAGACGATTTCTGGAAATGGAATAACGGAATGATCTCGCAGGACGGCAAGAAGACCGAGCATTATTATATGGTAAAGGACATCAATGCTGAGGCAAGTGCAATGGGACACGAGCTTATGGGTAAAAAGATCCTCGGCGTCTTCCATACCGTAAACGCTCCCGAAACGCTCACGAAGCTTTTCGAAGGATTTGGTTCGGTCAGCCGAATAGAGGGCGATGATATGACTGTCGGCTTCTTCGAGGACGGTCTTACCGTATTCGCCAATAAGAGCTATGACAGCGAGGCTGAAGCTGTAGTTTATACTGACAGTATTATCGAAATATTCGATACTGTGGACGGGGAATGGATTTCCCTTGAGAATTCGGACGGAAAATACACTCTGTCCCTTGATGCGGGTGACGGAATTCTCGTCAGATTTACCGATAAAAACAACGAATAATATAAGTACACTTTTTTCAAGGAGCACCCAATGGACATTATCAAAACACTGGCTGAAGAATTTAAGTTAAAGGAAGAGCAGGTCGCTAAGACCGTTGAGCTTATCGACGGCGGCGACACTATCCCCTTTATTGCCCGTTACAGAAAAGAGGTTACGGGAAGTCTCGACGATGCGATCCTTCGTGATCTCAATGACAGACTTGAATATCTTCGCAACATAGAAAAGAGAAAAGAAGAGGTCAAGAATCTTATCGATGCACAGGGTAAGCTTACTCCCGAGATCGAGCAGGCTATTCTCAATGCAAAGACTATCACCGAGGTAGACGATATTTACCGTCCCTTCAGACCTAAGAGAAAAACAAGAGCATCGGTCGCTCGCGAAAGAGGACTCGAGGATCTTGCAAAGCTTATAATGGAGCAGAGGATGGAGTACGTTCCTTCTATTGAGGAATCTGCGGAGGCATTCGTCAGCGAGGAAAAAGAGGTCCCCGATGCTGCTGCGGCGCTTGCCGGTGCTTGCGACATTATTGCAGAGGACATCTCTGACAATGCAGAATTCAGAAAGGCTTTACGTGCCCTTACCTTCGATCACGGTGTTCTTGCAGTTGCGGCGGCAAAGGACGAGGATTCCGTATACGCTCAGTACTATGAGTACAGTGAGCCCCTCAAAAAGGTACCGGGTCACAGAGTTCTTGCTATCAATCGCGGAGAAAAGGAAGAATTCCTGAAGGTTTCGGTTGAGATCTCGGCAGATATTATTCTGAATTATCTTTTCGCCTGCGTTGTTACAGAGCCTTCAAGCCCTGCTTATAAATACGTTTCCGCAGCTACCGTGGACGGATATGAGAGACTTATCGCTCCTTCCATTGAGCGCGAGATCAGAAACGATATGTTCGACCTTGCAAGTGAGGGTGCTATAAAGGTGTTCTCCGACAACCTCGGAAACCTGCTTATGCAATCTCCCCTTAAGGGTAAGACGGTCCTTGGCTTTGACCCCGGTTACGTTAACGGATGTAAGCTCGCGGTAGTCGATAAGACCGGAAAGGTTCTCGATACGGCTGTTATTTATCCCACCAAGCCCCGTCAGAGAACCGAGGAGGCTACAAGAGTTGTAAAGGGACTTATAAAGAAGCATCATATCGACGTTATTGCTATCGGTAACGGAACCGCATCCAAGGAAAGCGAAATATTTATTGCAGGCTTGCTCAAGGAGATCCCCGAGGCTAACTGTAAATATATTATTGTAAGCGAGGCGGGTGCGTCTATCTATTCCGCGTCCAAGCTGGCAACCGAGGAATTCCCTGAATTTGACGTTATGCAGCGCTCAGCGGTATCTATTGCAAGAAGATTGCAGGACCCCTTGGCTGAGCTTGTAAAGATCGATCCCAAATCGATAGGTGTCGGTCAGTATCAGCACGATATGAAGCCCGCAAGGCTTGACAGCGCCCTCACCGGTGTGGTCGAGGACTGCGTAAACTCGGTTGGAGTTGACGTAAATACCGCATCACATTCGCTTCTTTCTTACATTTCCGGTATCAATGCAACAAGTGCAAAGAATATCGTAAAATACAGAGAAGAGAACGGAGAATTCACATCGAGAGCACAGATCAAGAAGGTTCCCCGTATTGGTGACAAGGCATTTGAGCAGTGCGCGGGATTTTTGAGAGTGCCCGATTCCAAGGAGATCCTTGATAACACGGGAGTTCACCCCGAGTCCTATTCCGCGGCAAAGGCTCTTCTTGAAATGTTCGGATACACTGCTGACGACGTTCGTCAGGGACAGCTCAGAGAGCTTCGTGCAAAGGTCAACAAAAAGGGAAGTAAGAACGTTGCGGAAGCTCTCGGTATAGGAGAGCCCACCCTTGTTGATATCATCGGAGAGCTTGAAAAGCCCGGACGCGACGTCAGAGATTCGCTTCCTGCTCCCATCCTCCGCGACGATATTCTCGATCTCGAGGATCTTAAGCCCGAAATGGTACTGACGGGTACTGTCAGAAACGTTATCGATTTCGGTGCATTCGTAGATATTGGCGTACATCAGGACGGACTCGTTCACATCTCTCAGATCTGCGATAAGTTTATCAAGCACCCCTCAGAGGTGCTTTCTGTGGGCGATATCGTTAAGGTCAAGGTCCTGGCCGTTGACGTTAAGAAAAAGAGAATATCTCTCTCGATGAAGCTTTAATATATTAACGCCAAACGGCGTACGAAACGCGCTTTTTGGATGGTCAAAACTTACAATTTGTGAAAAGTGTACAAATTGAAGGCTGAAATTTTGGCTAATAATGCTCTTTAAAAATGTTGAATTTTTTGGTACAATTATAATGTTAAAAAATGTAGGTTTTCCCATACCTATTTAATTCAGGAGGAAAAAACAAATGGCAAGTTTGTCTCTCAGACATATTTATAAGAAGTATCCCGGTGGCGTTACCGCCGTATCCGACTTCAACCTTGAGATCAAGGATAAGGAATTTATCGTCCTCGTCGGTCCTTCCGGTTGCGGTAAGTCCACAACTCTCCGTATGATCGCAGGTCTTGAGGAAATTTCCGAGGGTGAGCTCTTCATCGGTGACCGTCTCGTTAACGACGTTGCTCCTAAGGATAGAAAGATCGCGATGGTGTTCCAGAACTACGCTCTTTACCCCCATATGACCGTTTCCGAGAACATGGCATTCGGTCTTAAGCTCAACAAGACCCCCAAGGATGAGATCAAGAGACGTGTTGAAGAGGCAGCTCGTATCCTTGACATCACTCACCTTCTCGATAGAAAGCCTAAGGCTCTTTCCGGTGGTCAGAAGCAGCGTGTTGCGCTCGGTCGTGCGATCGTTCGTAACCCCATGGTCTTCCTTCTTGACGAGCCTCTCTCCAACCTCGATGCTAAGCTCCGTGCAACCATGAGAACCGAGCTTACCAAGCTTCACCAGAGAGTTGAGACAACCTTCGTATACGTTACCCACGACCAGGTCGAGGCTATGACGATGGCAACCAGAATCGTTGTTATGAAGGACGGTCTTATTCAGCAGGTTGATACTCCTCAGCACCTCTACGATAGCCCTGTCAATATGTTCGTTGCAGGCTTTATCGGTACTCCTCAGATGAACTTCATTAACGGTAACCTCGTTAAGAAGGGTGAGGACGTATACTTCGAGTTCGAGGGCAATTCCATTAAGGTTCCCGCAGAGAAGGCTAACGATCCCGCGCTTGCTGAGTACATCGGTCAGGAGGTTGTTGTCGGTATTCGTCCCGAGAGCATCCATGACCAGCCCGCTCAGATCTCCGCGCTTGAGGATAGCACTGTCGATTCCTACGTTGAAGTTACCGAGCTTATGGGTGCAGAGATCTATCTCTACCTCGTTATCGGTGAGACAAAGCTTACTGCACGTGTATCCGCAAGATCCACTTCCCGTGCAGGCGATACTATCAAGATCGCTCTTGATACTGCAAGAATGCATATCTTTGACAAGGATACCGAAAGATGTATCGTTCACTAATATAACATATTGGTATTGTACAACAGGGGTGCATTGTATGTGCCCCTGTTCTTTTTATAAAATTAATACAGGAGTCTTTTAATGAAGAACATATTTTTGAAAATTGCGGCGGCTTTAATGATTTTATTACTCGCTTCAGCACTCTTTTATGCATGTGATACCGCAACGGGAGAGCAGGGACCGGCGGGTGAACAGGGACCTGCAGGTGAGCAGGGTCCCGCAGGACAGAACGGTGCGGACGGAAAGTCTGCATATGAGCTTGCGGTTGAAAACGGATTTGAGGGCACTCTTCAGGAGTGGCTTGATTCGATCACCTGCGATTGCGAAGGTGGTAACGAGGACGCAGAGCAGCTTAAAGAGCTTCTTACTCTTAAGAAGGAGCTTCGTGCAAACGAGGACGGCAGCTTCAGAGTATTGGTGTTCTCCGATGTTCATTTTTACAGCGCCGCTGAGCTTGCCGCAAGCGACGCGTTGAAGTATATCAATAGCATCGTTGATAAGGAAAACCCCAATCTTGTGCTTTTCTCCGGTGATATCTGGTGGGGACTCAACACCGAAAAAATGGTGCGCGATTACGTTAAGGTGCTTGTAAAGCATATTGAGGAGAAAAAGATCCCTTGGGCTCACGTTTACGGTAACCACGACGACGAGATCAACTATGGCGGCTATTATACCTCTATTCCCAAGGGCGAGCAGCAGAAGATCTGCGAGGAGTTCGAATATTGCGTTTCCAAGTGGGGAGACAGCTCTCTTACCGGTGTAGGAAACTACGTTCTTCCCGTGCTTTCTTACGACGGAACCAAGATAGCTTATAATATTTGGGCTCTTGATTCCGGTGCTTACGCACATACCACCAACGGTGCAGGAGACGTTAACGATAGCTTTACCTATAACGGTACTACTTACAAGAATTCCTTCTACGGCAGATATCTGGGACTTCGTGATAACCAGGTGTCGTGGTACGCAAAAACGTCTGAGCTTCTTGAAAAATACAACGGTGGTGAGACCATTCCCGCAATGCTTTATCAGCATATGCCTCTTCAGGAGACCTATACCGCTTGGAAATTCTCACTTCAGTTCTCGAGCAATCCTAAGTTTGCAGGTGTTGTCGGTCCTATAAAGGGAACTAAGGGTGAAAATATAAGCGCGCCTGCCTATAACGCAGGGCTCTTCGACAAAATGGTCGAGCGCGGTGACGTTAAGCTTGTTACATACGGTCACGATCACCTCAACGATTTTACTGTTGAATACCGCGGTATTAACCTTTGCTATACTCCCTCGATCACAACCAGAGATGGTGTTTACGGTGCTAAGCCCGGTCAGATGGGTGGTAGAGTTATCGATTTCTCGGCAGACGGTAGTGTAACCACTCGTATGTCTCGCATTATGCCAGAAGAAGAGCCTGTCGATCCTAACCTTGATACAAAGTCTCCCATTCTCGACCTCGTGATCGGTGCAGACGGCAGCGTAACCAACGGTGCTGAAAGCAGACCTGCTATTAAAGACGTAACCCCCGCTGCTGCCAACAACGGAGGTACTAAGAACGTTGCGCTTGATCCTAATCTCAACAAGTACGTTATCAATTTCAACGGAAGTAATCTTAATTATCCCAGTACATATACTATTTCCGCTAAGGATCTTAACCCTCTTCTCAGAGACGGATTCTCATATGAGATCATCTTTAAGGTTGATGATATTTCACAGATCAATGGAAGCTCTGTAAAGTATCTCGGAATATTTGATTTCGAGGAGTCCGGTGGATTTGGTCTTAACGCATATAAGTCCGTTAGTGGCGATGCGAGCAAATTCGCTCTCTATGCAGAGGTTTCTTCCGGTGTTACCTCCGGTTGGACCAGCGATAAGGTGGATCTCGATCTTGGTAAATGGTATCACTGTGTATATATTTATACCGGAACATCTTCTGCGGTATACATCAACGGAGTAAAGGTGGCGGGTACTGATAATATCGATCAGCCCTACCGCGATCCCAACTTTGCTAACCGTGCAGGCGATGAGTATATTTGTATCGGCGCGTGCGCTCAGGCTTGGAACGGCTCGATTAAAGTTGAAGGCGGTACCCTTGGTATGACCGGCTCTATTGCGGCTATCAAGCTGCTTCCCGATGCTATGACCGAAGCAGAAGCTCTCGCACTCTATAACAACGTAAAAGACGTCATAAAATAATAAAAATTTACTTTTTCGGAGCCCGCAAGGGCTCCGAATTTAAATTTACGAATAATGCGAAAATATTTTCAAGCAAGATATTGCAAAACAATAAAAAATGTGGTATACTTTTATACACTAATTAGTTAAAGTGATAGGAGCTGATCGTTGCAATGAGAACTGTTATAAAGATCGGAACGTCAACGCTTACTTATGCAGGTGGAAGAGTCAATCTCCGTCGAATAGAGACTTTGTGTAAAATAGTGAGCGATTTGATGAACGCAGGTGAGGAGATCATTCTTGTTTCTTCCGGAGCAATAGGAATGGGTGTAGGAAAGCTCAGACTCGAAGAGCGCCCCCACGATATTGCAGCTAAGCAGGCCTGTGCCGCGGTGGGGCAGTGTGAGCTGATGTATACATACGACAAGCTGTTTTCCGAATATAGCCATACTGTTGCGCAGATCCTTCTGACGGCGCCCGATCTGTCCTGTGACGACAGACGGGGAAAATTCGTTGCTACTACTGAAAAGCTGCTCTCGTTTGGTGTGCTTCCTATCATAAACGAAAATGATACGGTTGCCACCGAGGAAATCGAATTCGGAGACAACGACACCTTGGCGGCAAGGATCGCCGCTTGCGTGAATGCGGATATATTGATCCTTCTTTCAGATATCGACGGTCTTTATACTGCGGATCCCAGGAAAGACCCGAATGCGATGCTCATTCCTGAGGTCATCGAAATAACAGAGGATATCCTCACACTTGCCGGTGATGCAGGCTCAAGTCTTGGAACTGGCGGAATGGAAACGAAGCTTCGCGCCGCTGTGATATCTACCGCTGCGGGATGCGATATGGTCATTGCCAACGGATCCGTGCCGGAGAATATATACGACATAATCGAGGGAAAAAAGGTTGGCACGAGATTTTTTGCGAAGAAACGGTGATGTTATGGAAAAAACAAATAAAACGCTACAATTATGCAGAAGTGCAAGGGAAGCTACGAAAAATCTGATAGGTGTCTCTGATGAAAAGATCAATCTTGCTCTTCTGTATATGGCAGATGCATTAATAGAATCGTGTGACGAGATACTGGAGGCTAACGAGCAGGATATTGAGCTCGCCGAGGGTATATCTCCGGTTATGATTGACCGTCTTAGACTTACGAAGGAGCGTATCGTTGGAATGGCAAGCGGTATTCGAGAGATCGCTGAGCTCCCATCGCCTCTTGGTAAATTGCTTGAGCGCGTTGAGCGTCCAAACGGACTTGTTATCGATAAGGTAAGTGTGCCGATGGGAGTCATTGCTATAATCTACGAGAGTCGTCCTAACGTAACGTCTGATGCGGCGGCACTTGCTCTTAAAAGCGGAAACGTCTGCATTCTGAAATGCGGAAAAGAGGCACACCGTTCCGCGAGAGTCATAGTGGATGCGTTGAAAAAAGGACTTAAGCGTGGGGGTCTTTCGACCGACATAGTAAATTTAGTGGATGACGTGACGCGCGAGGGCGCAAATACGTTAATGCGCGCTTCGGGATACGTAGATTTGCTGATTCCCAGAGGAGGAGCGGGACTTATAAGGGCTTGCGTTGAAAACGCGACTGTGCCTTGTCTTGAGACCGGAACGGGTATTTGCCATATATACGTAGATAAGGATGCCGATCTCGATATGGCACTCTCAATATTGAAAAACTCTAAAACAAGCCGACCGTCGGTATGTAACGCTGCGGAGGTGTGCCTGGTGCACAAGTCGGTGGCTAAAAGCTTTTTGCCGATGGTGCGTAAGTCACTGTGCGAAGAAAGAATTGCTGAGGGGCTTACTCCCGTTGAGCTTCGTTTGGATGCAGAGGCGCATTCGATAATTGGCGGCACTCAGGCGACTGACCATGATTTTGATACGGAATTTCTCGATTATAAGCTGGCTATTAAGGTGGTTGACTCCGTGGAGGAGGCTGTAGAACACATTTCCGTTCATTCGACGCACCATAGTGAGGCGATTATCAGCAACAATACCGATGCGTGCATATATTTTACAAAAGCGGTGGACAGTGCCGCTGTATACGTTAACGCTTCTACCAGATTTACCGACGGTGGGGAATTCGGACTAGGATGCGAGATGGGAATTTCTACCCAGAAGATGCACGCGAGAGGTCCTCTCGGTATACGTGAGCTTACCACTTATAAGTATATTATTAGTGGAAACGGGCAGATAAGGTAAGCTGTATTTATTGAATGATATATAGTAAAAAATCGGTGGCTTTAAGAGCCGCCGATTTTTGATTTAAATTGAAAAAATTTTACAAACCTATTGAAAAATAAAATTATATATGCTATAATCAAAAAGTAAATTAAAATTACCATTGGAGTAAAAATGGATATTGGAAAAAAGATAAAAAAGCTTCGGGTTGAGAAGCTTATGACACAAAGAGAGCTCACGGGCGGAGAAATAACGCGAAATATGCTTAGCCGTATTGAAAACGGTGCGGCTTTGCCGTCTCTTGGAACGGTCGTATATCTCGCGGAAAAGCTGGGGGTTCCCGCCGGATATCTTTTGTCTGAGGGGGAAGAGGAGTTTATTTATCATAAAACGTCTGTAATGAAGAACATTCGCCGCGCATATACCGATAGAAATTTTGAGCTCTGCCGTGATATGTGCCTTTCCGAGTTTGATGAGTTGGATGATGAGCTGGAGCTTATTCTCACCGATTGCTGTCTCGGCGTTGCGGAAGAGTCTATGCGTGAGGGGCGGCTTCATAAAGCGTGCGCTTTTCTTGACGAGGCTGTGAGACATTCAAGAAATACAATGTTTGATACTACTTCGCAAAGAAATAGTATTGATATAATGTTTTGCTTACTCAAGGATATTTCTCCTGCACTTGATTCCGATGAGACGGACACGCTTGTAAGTGATGAGGTGTTTCACCCAGCGGTTTTCGGAAGGATATTTTGCAAGTATATTGCCGTGCTCTTTGATATTAACAAATATGATCTGCTTGTCGATGATATAAGTAAAAATAAAAACGTCGTTCTTAGTGAAAACGATAAGCTTTTCGTGTTGCATCTGAAGGCAAAAGTGCAGATGATAAACGGGGATTATGGGGCGGCTTTGAAAACCTTGCATGAGGTTACGGATTCCGAGATCGTTCCCGAAAGACTTTTGTTGTATCTCGCGTGTGCGGATACCGAGATCTGCTGTCGCGAGGTTGGTGACTACAAAAATGCTTACGAGGCATCTCAGAACAAGTTTGAAATACTTGAGCATATGCTGGTGGAGGACAGGTCGTGAAAAAGTATATTTGTTTTATTGCGGTAATAGGTTTGCTTGCCGCGCTGCTTTCATCATGTGCTTTGTTTGACACAGGCGACCGATTTGTCGGTGGCGAGCCGCTTGACGATGATATGATGTCAGATATATGGAATGAGATATTTTCTTCTGCACCTGAGTATCCGGATGAATTTCTCGAAACCGATAAACCGCAAAGCGAGGAAGAAGAATCGGATCATGAAACAGAACCTTTTGACGGAACGGTTTATTGGGTCAAGGGTGGTAAAGTGTGGCATACGCACGATGATTGCGGAAGCCTGAAAGATTCGTCGGATGTATTGAGCGGTAGCATAGAAGATGCGCTTGAAGCGGGGAAAGAAAGGATATGCTCACGCTGTGAGGATCGCGATAATTCGTAACAGTTGTTATATTAAACAAAAACAATCGACAAAAAATGGTAAAATCATCCAAAATTTAAAAACGAACTAAAATTTGTGACAATGTGATTGACAAATATAAGTTTATGTGTTATAATAAATCTGTTAGTGGCTTGGGGAGGCTATTTGTGAAAACTTTGAGAAATTTTTCACAAACAAAAATTGCCTTATCGGTCATATAATCCAAAACAAGATGGAGGAGTTCAAATGGAAATAGCTATCATAGCGCACGACATGAAGAAAGAGCTTATTACACAGTTTTGTATTGCATATTGCGGCATTCTCAGTAAGCATAATATTTGCGCAACCGGAATTACCGCTAAATATATATCAGAAGCAACCGGTCTTAAGATAGAAAAAATGCTTAGCGGCGAACAGGGTGGCGAGCAGCAGATAGCTTCCAGAATCGCGTATAACGAGATCGACGTGCTTATTTATTTCCGTGATACCCGTCCTTCCTCTGAGGCCTTCTCAGAGCACGATAAGGTGGAGAAGGAGCTTCTGCTTGCATGTGACCGTTACAATATTCCGGTTGCGACCAATATTGCAACCGCAGAGCTCATAGTTATGGCTCTTGACCGCGGAGACCTTGATTGGAGAGAGGTAGTTAATCCTACTTCTGCTTACAATCGCAGACACCGCTGATTTAAGTAAATAAAAGGCAAAAGACAAGTTCTGTGCACAAAGCGCATACAGAGAGAGGGATCAGGTGAAAGCCCTTTACGCCGACGTACAGGATACCACTTTTGTGCGCAATTTTATATTAATGAGTTAAAAGCTCGGGTGGAACCGTGCATATTGCACCCCGAACACGTTTTCGTGTTCGGGGTGTTTATTTTAGTTAAATAAATTATCAATATAAAGAAAGGCAGAATTATGAAAATTAATTTTGGTTCACAAATTTTTGAATCCGAAGCTCCCGTAACGGTTTACGATGCCGCAAAGGAAGCATTTGGAATGGTAGAGAGAAGCGTTATCGCTGCAAGCGTTAACGGTGAGACCGTTGCTCTCAACTATGAGATCACGGCTGATGCTGACGTACAGCTCCTCACCTTTGCCGATAAAGCAGGTGCGCACGTGTTCAGACACACCGCTTCTCATATTCTTGCGCAGGCGGTAAAGAGACTTTACCCCGAAACCAAGCTTACCATTGGTCCTGCTATCGAGGACGGATTTTACTACGACTTTGACAGTGAGGTACCCTTTACTCCCGATGTTCTCAAGGCGCTTGAAGGCGAAATGAAGAAGATCGTTAAGGAAAACCTTAAGATAGAGCGCTTCGAGCTTCCCAGAGAAGAAGCTATTGCGTTTATGACCGAGAAGAATGAGCCCTACAAGGTTCAGCTTATAGAAGAGCTCCCCGAGGGAGAGACCATCAGCTTCTACCGTCAGGGCGAGTTTACCGATCTTTGCGCAGGTCCTCACCTCTTTGCTACGGGTGCTGTAAAGGCGTTCAAGCTTACTCAGTGCACCGGTGCTTATTGGAAGGGCGATCAGAACAATAAGCAGCTCCAGAGAATTTACGGTCTCGCATTCCCCTCCAAGGACGAGCTCAACGCTTACGTTACTATGCTTGAAGAGGCGAGAAAGCGCGACCATAACAAGATCGGACGCGAGCTTGAATATTTTACTACCGTAGATTCTATCGGACAGGGTCTTCCTATCCTGATGCCTAAGGGTGCAAAGGTTATTCAGACTCTCCAGAGATGGATCGAGGATGAGGAGCAGAGAAGAGGCTACCTTCTCACCAAGACTCCCCTTATGGCAAAGAGAGATCTTTATAAGATATCCGGTCACTGGGATCATTACAGAGACGGTATGTTCATTCTCGGTGATCCCGACGATGAGACAAAGGAGTGCTTTGCTCTCCGTCCTATGACCTGCCCCTTCCAGTATCAGGTATATCTCAGCAAAAAGCGTTCCTATAGAGATCTTCCCATGAGACTTGGCGAGACATCCACGCTTTTCAGAAATGAGGATAGCGGTGAGATGCACGGTCTTATCCGCGTTCGTCAGTTTACCATCTCCGAGGGACATCTTGTTCTCCGTCCCGAGCAGCTGGCAGAGGAGTTCAAGGGCTGTCTTGACCTTGCTCTCTACTGTCTCGATACTCTCGGACTCAGAGAGGATTGCTCCTTCCGCTTCTCTCAGTGGGATCCTAAGCGTACCGACAAGTACGAGGGAACACAGGAGCAGTGGGATGAGGCTCAGGGCATTATGGAAAAGCTTCTTAACGAAAACCTTGGCGAGGGTAACTACGCCATCGGTATCGACGAGGCTGCATTCTACGGCCCTAAGCTCGATATTCAGATCAAGAACGTATTCGGTAAGGAGGATACCCTTATTACCATTCAGATCGATATGCTTCTTGCTAAGAAGTTCGGTATGGAATACGTTGACTCCGACAACACGATGAAGACTCCTTATATCATCCACCGTACAAGTATGGGATGCTATGAGAGAACTCTTGCGCTTCTTATCGAAAAGTACGCAGGCGCGCTTCCTACCTGGATGGCTCCCGTTCAGGTCAGAATGCTTCCTATCGGTGACGAGCAGGTTGCATACTGCGAGGCTATTGCCAACAGACTTACCGCTCTCGGCATTCGTTGTGAGGTTGATAAGAGAAATGAGACTATCGGATATAAGCTCCGTAACGCTCAGCTCGAAAAGCTGCCTTATATGATCGTCGTAGGTGCGAAAGAGGTTGAAAGCAACACCGTTGCCGTCAGATCCAGAAAAGAAGGCGAAAAGGGTGCTATGAGCGTTGATCAGTTTATCAGCGAGCTTCTTCTTGAGATCGCCGAGAAGAGAAGATAATGTCACTTTAAGCAAAAATGACCGAATTTCCGGTCATTTTTGCCTATTTATGGTAAATTTATATTTCTAGGCTTAAATGCTGATAAAATATATAGATTAAGTATATTTCGAGGAGAATTTTATGAAGAAGTTTCTTGCGCTTTTTCTTGCATTTTGCATGATCGCAACATCTATGGTATTCGTGCCTCTGACCGTTGCGGCTGAGGATGCAACCATCACGGTTAACAGCGTTGATTCATTCAACCAAGCTGTTAAGGATGTTCCTGACGGTGGAACTATCAACGTTGAGGGCACTATTGCCTTTGAGGATAATACCGCACACGTTATTTATCTTGGAAGCAACACAGGTAAATCCTATACCGTCACCGGTGGCACACTTGATTTTACCGCGGTTAACTCTAATGCTAATCCCGCTTTTATCAACATTCACGATAACATAACCTTTGAAAATATAACCTTGGCTTTTGATTCCGCGAAAAACGACTTCCTTTTTGCTTGCGGATATAATTTCACAGTCAAGGAGTCCGTTACCTTCACAGGCGCAAAGGTATGCTTTTACGGAGGAAGATATTTGCATCATAACACCGTAAATAAAGATAAGTCTGTGAACGTTACTCTTCTTGCGGGAAATTATACAGGCATTTACGGTGCTTCTCATGCTTCCGGATATACGGTTGAGAATGACGTGCGAATTACCGTTGGCGGCAACGTTACTGCGACAACCTTGAACGGCGGCGGAAATACGATAGGCGGCAACGTATACGTTACTGTGTGTGGAAGCGCCGATATTAAGACTATCTGCGGAGCCGGTGGCGGAACTATCGAGGGCGACGTTTACGTTACTGTTAAGGACAATGCAAACCCCAACGCCGCACCCTCCAACGATTCTCATAACGGTGGCGGTTATTATATTTACGGCGGCGGTAGCGGAACCGTTAAGGGTAACACCCACGTGTATTTTATGGACAATGCTAAATCCGGTTACGTAGTGGGCGGAACGAGCTCTGAAAGCGGCACTGTTGGCGGAACCGCTAACGTTTATATGATGGGTGGTACTACATATAGCGTTTACGGCGCCGGAACTTCGGTTGCAGCCGATGCAAATATTTCTGCTAATATCGTGATGACGGGCGGTACTGCTTGGCAGATCTTCGGCGGTGCAGAAGCTACCGGTGGAGAAAAAAATACATATATTAACGGAGATATTACCATCAAGCTTCTCGGCGGTACTGTTAAGCGCCGTGTATATGGCGGAAGCTACAATGAATACCAGATTTTTTACTGGTCAAGCTCCCATTACGTTAACGGTACTATCACACTTATCATTGGAGAAAATATTAATCTTGCATTAGACAATGATTCCGATAACGGTTGTTCTGCTCACAGTAGAAGAAGTGGTGTTGCATCCAATGAAAAGGGTGTTGTTATTTACACAAGTAATACAGCAAAATCAACTAATAGCTCCAAGTTAAACAAAGGCGTTTCCGGTGGCAAGACTCATGAAACTGCTCACGTATTTTCCTACGCTTTAAACGGCAACGTCATCACTCAGACCTGCTCCGAGCATAGCTCTCATTCCGCAACGGCTACAGTTACTCCCGACTCAAAGTTCTATACTGGAGAAGAGATCGGTGTCAGCGTGAAGTACAGCGACAATTGGGAATTTGAAGGGTTTGACATTGCGTGCGAGAATAATGTAAATGCCGGAAATGCTAAGGCTACTCTTACAATCGATGATTTGATTTCTGTATCTTATAACTATGTTATTAAAAAGGCAATTAAAGCATCCGCACCCGATATTAAGGTGGTTAATAATAAGATCGAGGGCATTACCACCGATATGGAATACAGCACCAACGGCATTGACTATATCGGAATTACTGATACAAATATGACCTTCGCTCCCGGAAGATATTACGTGCGTTATGCAGGATCCGAAAACATTTCCTCGTCTCCTGCTGCTATAGCATTCGTATATTACGGTGCTTGCGCAATTGCAAACAGAGTAAGCGCGCGTCAGGGGGATACCGTCGAGGTGATAGTAAGTCTCAATTCATCGGTTGAAAGCGCAACTATAACCGTTGATTTTGATGAAGACGCGCTAACAATCGTAGGTGATAGCACTATTACTGTCAGCAATGCTAAAAAGGGAACTGTTGCCAAGCTTACGTTCAAGGTGAATGAATCTGCTCAAAATGGCTATTACGATATTAGACTTAATTGTAATGATGCAGATATTAATCTTGTTAACGGCGGCATTAACGTTGTTGATCACGTTTTAGGCGACGTATGTGTCGATGATTCCGGGAAATCGGACGGCAAGATAACTATGGCTGATATTATATATTTCAGAAACGCAATAGCAAACGAAGAAACCGACGGTTTGCTTGGCGGTGCAGACGTTAACGGTGACGGTGAGGCAAATAGCCTTGACGTTATAGTTCTTCGTCAGTATATTGCAAACTACAACTATGCAACGGGTGAATCGTGCATAGTTCTTGGCGGAGCACAGTAATTAATTGAATTTACACCCTCGGGAAGTCTCGGGGGTGTATTTTTTGTGCTAAAAATAATATTTTTGATTGATTTATAAAAATATTATAATAATATATAAAATATTTACAATTAAAGTGTTTACAAATCAAGAAAAATGTAGTAAAATATTTGGTAGAATTTGATACTGTGGGGAGATCAGCTATGTCTAAACCAATTTATAAGAGAATTTTAGTAAAGATTTCCGGCGAAGCACTCAAAAACGGATGTGAGACCGACATTCTCGATTTTGACTTCGTCGATAAAGTAGTGGCATCAATTGACAAATGCCTCAAGGCGGGCGTTGAGGTTGCCGTTATCGTTGGTGCGGGAAATATCTGGCGCGGAGCGAGAAAGGGCGTTGGAATGAACCGAGCAAGAGCTGACCATATGGGAATGCTTGCTACTGTCATTAATGCGCTGGCACTTCAGGATGCTTTCCTGAGACACGGAATAGATGCAAGGGTTCTTTCCACCGTTGAAATGAACACCTTTGCAGATTTCTATACCCAGAGAGATGCTGACAGATATCTTTCCGAAGGAAAGGTGGTAATTTTCGGTGGCGGTCTCGGTGCACCTTATTTTTCAACCGACACACCCGCTGTCGTACGTGCTGCCGAAATAGGTGCTGACGTGGTGCTTATGGCAAAGAACATTGACGGTCTCTATACCGCCGATCCTAAGAAGGATCCTACGGCTAAGCGCTACGACGACGTGACATATGCCGAGATCCTCGAAAAAGATCTCAAGGCATTCGATCTTACAGCGGTTTCTTTCTGTAACGAAAACGATATCGATTGCTATGCCTTCGGACTTTCCGATCCCGACAATATCTACAATGCCGTGATGGGTAACACCACCGGAACCAAAATGCATAAATAAAAATTGATTACATACATAGAAAGGGAAAAAAATTATGAATTACAACACTAAAGATCTTGAAGCAAAGATGCAGAAAACCATTGCATCCTATGAAACTAACCTTGACACTATTCGCGCAACCCAGGCAAATCCCGCAGTTCTCAATCGCATTACTTTTGACTACTGGGGTTCTCCCGCAGAGATCACCGCTATGGCAAACGTAAGAGTTGCTGATGCTAAGACTCTTGAGATAATCCCTTACGATGCAAGCACACTTAAGGCTATGGAGAAGGCGATTCAGACCTCCGATATCGGAATTAATCCCTCCAATGACGGTAAGATCATCCGCCTTGTATTCCCCCAGCTTACCGAGGAAAGACGTAAGGAGCTTGCAAAGCAGGTTCAGAAGATGGGCGAGGAAGCAAAGGTTGCTGTAAGAAACCTCAGAAGAACCGCTAACGATGATATCAAGAAGCAGAAAAAGGACGGTCTTCTTACTGAGGATGACGTTAAGAACGCTGAAAAGGCAGTTCAGGATATCACCGATAAGTTTACAAAGAATATTGATGCTATCACATCCGCTAAGGAAAAGGCAGTCATGAAGGTTTGATCTGCATAGCACAGATAACGTTAAAGCGGAAGATTATTGCTTCCGCTTTAATTTCAATAAAATGAGTTGGAGTTAATATGGCACAGGAAACAGTTAAGGTCGATGAAAGACTCAGGCACGTAGCTTTTATTATGGACGGCAACGGCAGGTGGGCAACGTCTCGTAATATGCCGAGAGAGGAAGGCCATAAGGAAGGCGTAAAAGCATTCATCAATGCAGTGGAATATTGCAGAAAGATCGGAATAGAATGTATTACGGTCTATGCGTTTTCAACCGAAAATTGGAAGAGACCCAAAAGAGAAGTGGATGCTATTATGGCATTGCTTGAGCAATATCTCGATAACTTTTTCACAGATAAAAAAGCTGAAGGCCTTGGAGCTGTTCACTTTATCGGTGACCTGAGCGTTCTCAGCAAGAGTCTTGTTGCCAAGATGAAGCTGATAGAGAAGCTGACCGCAAAAAGAAAATCGGTTCTTAACATTGCGGTTAATTACGGCTCACGCGCCGAGCTTACCAATGCAGTCAATAAGCTGATTGCTGAAGGAAAGAGTCATATTGCTCCTGAGGATATTGATTCCGCTTTATATACCGCAGGATGTCCCGATCCCGATCTGATAGTCCGAACGGGTGGGGATTTTCGTATATCGAATTTCTTGCTGTGGCAATCGGCATATTCCGAGCTTTATTTTACAAACACACTCTGGCCCGATTTCGATGCAGAGGAGATTGATAAAGCGGTGGCAGAATTTTACTCCCGAAAGCGACGGTTCGGGGGATTGGACAAAAATACCGATAAGAAGGATTGATCGTTATGTTGAAAAGAATTATTACGGCTATAGTGGCTTTGTGCGTGTTTGTGCCGGCACTTTATTTCAGTGATACGTGGGTATTCCCGATCATAATATCGGCTTGCACCGCAATTGGAGTCTGGGAAATGATAGCCTGTGTCGGTCACAAGAAAAAGCATTATCTCACAATACCGCTGTGTCTGGCATCTCTGTTTTTGCCTATATATATAAGGGCTTGCGGTGATGATCTCACCAAAATACTTGGGGGCGCTGCGATACTCATTATCGCGGTAGTGCTTTATATTTTCACTGTCGCGGTGTTTGCGAATAAGAAGTTGCCCGTGGAAGAGGCAGGCCTCCTGTTTATGTCATTCGTGTACATAAACTTAGCGTTCAGCTCTGCGGTGTACATCAGAGATTTTGCCGAAAACGGTCAGTTCCTTGTAGTTATGCCCTTCGTTGTTGCTTGGATCACCGATACGTTTGCATATTTTTCGGGACGATTTTTCGGAAAGCACAAGCTTATCCCTGCGGTCAGTCCCAAGAAAACGGTGGAAGGTGCCATCGGAGGAGCTTTGTTCGGTGCCATTTCAATTTTCATTTTTGCTTTTGTGATCGAACGCTTCCTTGATCCCGAGGGAACCATTGGTGCAAACTATATTGCTTTCGCGGTCTGCGGCTTGATCCTTCCGATAGTTGGACAGATAGGCGACCTTATAATGTCGGTAATCAAGAGACGATACAATATTAAGGATTACGGCAATTTCTTCCCCGGACACGGAGGAATGCTTGACAGATTTGATTCGGCACTTTCCAATCTGCTTGTAATGGCGGTTATTTGCAGCTTTACTCAGCTGTTGCCAATCATCGGGTAATATTGAGGGTCGAATATGGATAAAATAAAACCAAGTATGATCGTTTTGGGCTCCACCGGTTCTGTCGGTGAGCAGGCGATAGACGTTGCAAGGAGATTTGACGTAGAGGTCGATGCTATCTCTGCCCATAAAAACTCAAAGCGAGTTGAGGAGCAGGCGAGAGCATTCAAGGTCAAGGCTTGTGCAATGAGCGACTACGATTCTGCAAAGGATCTTAAAGCTCGACTTGCGGATACGGATATTAAGGTTTATGCAGGGACTGAGGGTATCTGCGAGATGATAGCCGAGACCGATAGCAAGAGCGAGTGCGGTCAGGTCGTTGAAAATTCAATACTCGGAGAGGCGGGTCTTATGCCAACCCTTGCAACCTTAAGGGCGGGAAAGAGACTCGCTCTCGCCAACAAAGAGTCACTTGTGGTTGGCGGTGAGATCGTTATGCGAGCGGCAAAGGAAAGCGGAAATGAGATCCTTCCCGTTGACAGTGAGCATTGCGCAATATTTCAGTGTCTGCGCTCGGGTAAAAAGAGTGAGATAAAAAATATTATCCTTACGGCATCGGGCGGTCCCTTTTTTGGGTATACTAAAGATCAGTTGAAGAGCGCAACGCTGGATTCTGCTCTGGCTCATCCCACTTGGTCTATGGGCGCTAAGATCACCGTTGACAGTGCTACTCTTATGAACAAAGGCTTTGAGGTTATTGAGGCGATCCATCTGTTCGGAGTAAAGCCTGAGCAGGTAAAGGTGGTGGTTCACCGTGAGAGCATCGTTCATTCTGCGGTTGAATACGTAGATAACAGTATAATCGCGCAGATGTCGGTTCCCGATATGCGACACTGTGTTCAGTACGCGCTCACACATCCCGAAAGGGGAGAGGCAACTACTGAAGAGCTTGATATCTTCTCGGTGGGAAAGCTGACCTTCCAACGTCCCGATCCCGATACGTTTGTGCTTCTTAAAAAAGCGTTTGAAGCCATCAGGTTGGGAGGCGCGGTTCCCGCGATACTTAATGCCGCAAACGAAGAGGCTGTTGCAGCATTTTTACAAAAGAGGATAGGCTTCTACGATATTTGTGAGATCGTTTGCTCGGTGGTTGACTCTATGCAGGATTGCAAGAGCGAAAAAGAGCTTGACGGTATACTTGCTTGCGCGAAGCAGGCAAGAGCACTCACCTGTGAGCGTATAAGCCTTGCAAGATAATTTTTTACGGAGATTTTAATGGATACAGTTTGGTATTTGTTGCTGACGTTGCTTTTGCTCAGCATTATGGTGGTGATCCACGAGCTTGGACATTTTCTTTTCGCTAAGCTTTTTAAGGTGACCGTTCTTGAGTTTTCTATCGGAATGGGTCCCGCTTTGTTTACGACAAAGAAGAAAAAGAAGCGCGAGAATTCAAATGGCATGCTCGGTGAAACCTTTCGCTCTGACGTTCTGCCTGCGAATATTGAAAAATCTGAGCCGGAGCAAGTAGAGGGCGAATATGCCGCAGAAACTGCTGAAGCTACAGAACCCGGGGCTCAGAAAACCGCTTTTAGCATAAGAGCCTTTCCGGTTGGCGGTTACGTCAGTATGGCGGGCGAGGATGAGAGATCAACAGATAAAAACGCATTTTGCAATAAGCCGGTATGGCAGAGATTTATAATCACGGTTGCAGGCGCGGCAATGAATATTTTGCTGGGCTTCCTCTGCATGTGTACGCTTGTAGGCATTGAAAGCGTTGATAGCGGTGCTTTGGCGTCTAATGTAGTTGCAGGCTTTCAGGAAAACTCTGTATCCGATAAATGTGAAGAGCCATTAATGAAGGACGATAAGATCATCAAGATCGACGGAGTTTACGTGTTCACCGGAAACGAAGTTGTCTATGAGATCATGAACAGCGGCAATAAGCCGATTGATATCGAGGTTATCAGAGACGGAAAGAAAATAACGCTGAATGACGTTGTATTTCCCACCCAGGAGGAAAGCGGAGTTACTTTTGGTAGCTATGATTTTCAGGTGTACGGAGAATCACCGAATTTTGTAACCGTAGTCAAGCACGCTGTTTTCCGATCCTTCTCAACTATAAAGCTTGTTTTTGACAGTATCAAGGATCTTATAACCGGAAGATACGGTGCAGACGCAGTTTCGGGTCCCATTGGAATGGCGGGAGCTGTAGGCGAGGCGGCGGGTATCGGATTCAGCTCGCTTCTTTACCTCTTTACGCTTATAACCATGAATCTTGGAGTATTCAATCTGTTACCCCTGCCGGCACTTGACGGAGGAAGAATAATATTCCTGATAATTGAGGGTGTTTTCAGAAAGCCGGTCAAAAAGGAGATAGAGGGTGCAATAAATGCGGCAGGACTCCTTTTGTTGCTTGCCATTATGCTTTTGGTGACGCTCAAGGACGTTATCAATCTATTTTAAAGGATGAGACAATGATTTACAATAAAATCAGACGAAAGACGAGAGAAATAAACGTTGGCGGTGTAAAGATAGGCGGAGAGAGCAAGATCGCTATCCAATCTATGACAAATACCGACACAAGAGATGCCGACGCTACTCTTGAGCAGATAAAAAGACTTTCGAGCGCAGGATGCGATATAGTACGAATTACCGTTCCCGACGAGGAAGCGGCAGAGACTGTCAGAATGATCAAGGAGTCGGGAGTTCGTACACCCATCGTTGCCGATATTCATTTTGATTATCGCGCGGCTCTGAAATCCGCCGAGTACGGAGTTGACAAGATAAGGATCAATCCCGGCAATATCGGTGATGAGTCGAGAGTAAAAGCGGTTGTTGACGCGTGCAAGGCGAAAAATATTCCCATAAGGATCGGTGTCAACAGCGGCTCGGTGGAAAAGCATATCCTTGCGAAATACGGCTCTCCTACACCCGAAGCGCTCTGCGAAAGCGCGCTTTATCACGCAGCAATTCTTGAAAAATATAACTTTTACGATACCGCCATATCCATCAAATCCTCCGACGTTTCAACGATGATCGCCGCAAACAGACTTGTTGCCGAAAGGTGCGACTATCCTATACACATCGGTGTTACAGAGGCGGGGGATGAGAGGCGCGGAAGCATTAAAAGCGCTATCGGAATCGGTTCGCTTTTGTGCGACGGAATCGGAGATACTCTTCGTGTTTCTCTGACCGCTGACCCCGTAAACGAGGTGAGAGCCGCCAAGGATCTTCTCAATGCGCTGAATGTAGAAGGTCAGTGCGGCATGAACATAGTCAGCTGTCCTACCTGCGGAAGGACTAAGATCGATCTCATATCACTTTCAGGGAGATTTGAAGAAGCGATTGTTGCCGAAGGACTTGAGGATCTGCCGATCACGGTTGCGCTTATGGGATGCATCGTAAACGGCCCCGGTGAAGCCCACGAAGCAGATATAGGTATTGCCGGAGGCAAGGGAGAAGCGTTGCTTTTTGCCCACGGTGAGACTATCGGAAAGGTTGCTGAAAATGAGATAATTCCCACGCTTATCAAAAACATAAAAAAGATCAAGGAAGAAAAATTCATTTAATTATGGCAAAGACTTTTTTACAAATTTTTGAAAAATATAAGGCAAGCGAGAAAGCACAAGACATTTTTGCTTGCGCTGAGAACATAAAAATACAAGCGGATAAAGCCAACCGATATCTTCACGTATCGGTTGATTTTCCTATGCTTGTTGATAAGGATTTCCTTTACCAGACCGAGAAGGAGATCAAAAAAGCTTACGAGCTTAATTTGGTCAAGATCATGCCGCACTATCCTGCGGCTCTTTTTGACAGCAGCTATATTCCCGAGCTTTTGAAGGAGACCGAGCAGGTCGGTATCGTTGCAAGGGGATTTTTCAGCAAGTACAGATATAATCTGGAAGATAACACGCTTAATATAGAAATACCGTTTACCGAAAGCGGAGTGAGATTGCTTTACGACGGCAGAACTCCCGGGGTTATGCAGGGAATTATATTCTCGGAATTCGGTCTCAACGTTAAGGTAAACATTACTCACACCGACGATGAGATATTCTTGGCAAGTAACAATTCTCTCGAGAAATACATAGAGGATTTTGACAAGAGAATGGCTGCCGAGGCAAAGGCTTATGACGAGAGAATGGCTCAGAGACTTACCTCAACTCCGCCCTCGGAGGAGGAGGCTAATATGCTTCCCCGAAAGACCTCGATATTTGACGAGAATGCTATTGCTACCGTTGAAGGTGGAATATGCAAGATCGGAAGAGGTAGCTTTGACGTTTCTGCTCCCGAATACGTATACGGCGAGCCCTTTGAGATCAATCCCATATCTATTTCTGATATAAACAAGCCTCAAAGAAACGTAGTTATAGTAGGTACTGTCTTCGACTATGCACAAGAGCCAAGCCGCTCCGGAGATAAGATGAATATCTCCTTCTCGATAAGCGACGGCAACTCGTCGGTTGAGGTGAAAAGCTTCGCAACGCTGGAGGACGCCGAGGAAATTGCGGCAAACGTGAAAAACGGTGCGGTCTTAGCTCTTAAGGGCTACGCAAAAAAGGAAACTCGTAAGGACAGAACCGAGGGAACAGATTTCCAGTTCTATTTCAATAATATTGCTAAGATAAAGAAGCTTTCGCGGGTTGATAATGCTCCCGTCAAGCGAGTTGAGCTTCACCTGCACACCCAGATGTCGCATATGGACGCTCTTATTCCGCCCGACGTCGCGGTCAAGCAGGCAAAGGCGTGGGGACACCCCGCGATCGCTATAACCGACCACGGAACGGTTCAGGGCTATCAGGATGCAATGCTTGCCTCCGAAAAGATCGGACAAAAGGTAATATACGGTGTTGAAGCGTATTTTGTAAACGACACCGCGGGCGCGATATACGGTAATTACAACGAGGATTTTGATGCTGAAACCATCGTGTTCGATATCGAGACTACCGGTCTTTCGGTGAAGAACTGTAAGATTACCGAAATCGGCGCGGTCAAGGTGAAAAACGGAGAGGTTACCGACTCCTTCAATACCTTTGTAAATCCCGGTGTTCCGATTCCTGCTGATATCGTTGAACTGACCGGTATAACCGACGAAATGGTTGCCGATGCGCCCCCCGTGAAGGAGGCTCTCGAGGCATTCTTTAACTTTATAGGCGATCGCGACAGCGATAGCAAAAAGCTGCTCGTAGCGCACAATGCAAGCTTTGATATGGGCTTTATCCGCTATGCCGCCGAGAAATGCGGCTTTGAGTTCAGAAATCCCTATCTCGACACAGTTGCGCTTTCGAGATACATAAATCCCGATCTTAAAAAGCACAAGCTTGATACTCTTGCCGAGTACTATCAGCTTGGCGATTTCAATCACCACAGAGCCTGCGACGACGCGGCTATGCTTGCGGCAATATACGTTAAAATGTTAGCATCTATGGTGGAGCAGGACATAAAGAGCTTTGACCAGCTCAGACGTGATATGAGCGCAAACTCCAATCCGCTCAATCTCAAGCCCTACCACCAGATAATTCTCGTTAAGAATAAGATAGGTCTCAAGAACCTTTATAAGCTTATTTCCTTCGGCTTCCTGAAGTATTACAAGAGACATCCGAGAATACCCAAGACCGAGCTTGAAAAGCACAGAGAGGGTCTTATAATCGGCTCTGCCTGCGAATCGGGTGAGCTCTTTACCGCAATACTCGAGAACCGTCCCGAGGCGGAGATCGAGGAAATAGTCAATTTCTACGATTATCTTGAAATACAGCCCATTTCCAACAACCGCTTCCTTGTAAGAGAAGAAAAGGCTAAGGATGACGAGGATCTTCGCAACTTTAACCGCAGGATCGTTGAGCTTGGAGAAAAATACAATAAGCCTGTCGTGGCTACCTGCGATGCGCACTTTTTGAACGATGAGGACGAGCTTTACCGTAAGATATTGCTTGCAGGACAGAAGTTCAAGGATTATGATTCTGAGTCTCACCTTTATTATCGAACCACCGAGGAGATGCTTGAGGAATTCTCTTATCTCGGTGAGGAGAAGGCTTATGAGGTGGTGGTTACCAACACCAATATGATCAACGATATGATCGAGAGCGATATACGTCCTTTCCCCAAGGGTACGTTTACCCCCGGAATGGAGGGCGCGGAGGAGGACCTTACCAGAATATGCTACGAGCGAGCAAAATCGATGTACGGTGACCCTCTGCCCGAGATCGTAGCGCAAAGACTTGATAAGGAGCTTACATCGATCATCAAAAACGGATTTGCGGTGCTTTATATGATCGCGCAAAAGCTGGTTTGGTACAGTGAGAAGAACGGCTATCTCGTAGGCTCACGAGGATCTGTAGGATCGTCATTCGTAGCTTCAATGGCGGGAATTTCCGAGGTTAACCCCCTGCCGCCCCATTATTGGTGCCCTAACTGTCAGTATAACGATTTTTCCAATCCCGATAAGGCGGGATCGGGCTTTGACCTGCCCGACAGGAACTGCCCGAATTGCGGTCATAAGCTGAAGGCCGACGGACATCACATACCCTTCGAGACCTTCCTTGGCTTCTACGGAGACAAATCTCCCGATATCGACCTTAACTTCTCGGGAGAGGTTCAGGGTAAGGTGCATAAATACACCGAGGAGCTCTTCGGTGCCGAAAACGTATTCCGCGCGGGAACTATCGGAACTCTTGCCGACAAGACGGCATACGGATACGTTATGAAGTATCTTGAGGAAAAGGGAATCAGTCTCCCCCGCGCCGAGGTCAACAGAATAGTATCCAATTGCGTTGGCGTAAAGCGTTCTACGGGTCAGCATCCCGGCGGTATCGTCGTTGTGCCTAAGGAATACGAGATTTACGATTTCTGCCCGGTTCAGCACCCTGCGGATGACCCTAATTCCGATATTGTAACTACTCACTTTACCTTCGAGTATCTGCATGACACGCTCCTCAAGCTTGACGAGCTGGGACACGATATGCCGACGAAATATAAGTATCTCGAGAAATATTCGGGAGATACCAACGTTATGGACGTTCCAATGAACGATAAGTCGGTATATGAGCTTTTCCTTTCAACTAAATCCTTAGGTGTTTCTCCCGAGGATATCAATTGTAATATAGGAACCTTCGGTCTCCCCGAATTCGGTACCCGATTCGTTATCAAGATGGTTGAGGAAGCAAAGCCAAAGTCATTCTCCGACCTTCTTCAGATCTCGGGACTTTCACACGGTACCGACGTTTGGACGGGTAATGCGCAGGACCTGATAAACGAAGGCATTTGTAACATTTCAAACGTTATCGGATGCCGTGATAACATAATGAACGACCTTATTGCTTACGGTGTTGAAAAATCTCACGCCTTCAAGATAATGGAGTCTGTCCGAAAGGGTAAAGGTCTTACTCCCGAGTGGGAGGAGGAGATGAAGGCAGCTAACGTGCCTGATTGGTATATCGGCTCTTGCAAGAAGATAAAGTACATGTTCCCGAAGGCGCACGCGGCGGCATACGTTATGTCGGCGATCCGTCTGGGCTGGTATAAGGTTCATATCCCCATAGCCTTTTATTGCTCTATGTTTACAGTTGCTCCCGGTGGCTTTGATGCCGAGATAGTAATGGGAGGACGCAGCAAGGTTCAGGCGACTATCAAGGATATCGAACAGAGAACCAAGGAGAAAAAAGAGGTCACTCCCAAGGAGCAGGCAAGTATTCCCACGCTTCAGCTTATTAATGAGGCTATGGCGAGAGGTATTAAGTTCCTGCCAATAAATATCATCAAGTCCGAGTCTTCTGCCTTCGTACCCGAAAACGGGGCTATAAGAATGCCTTTCTCGGCTCTTGCGGGTCTTGGTGAAAACGCGGCGGCGAATATAGTCGCGGCGAGAGAAGAAGAGCCCTTCTTCTCGGTTGAGGATCTTCAGATCAGAGCAAAGCTTACAAAATCCGTTATAGAAGTCCTTCGCAACAATAAGGTGCTTGAAGGACTTGACGAGACCGACCAATTAAGCTTTTTCTAAATTTATATACGGAGGACAAGCGTATGAATATTTTGCCGAATTCAAAATGGATCGAGTGCAAAAAGAGCAATGATTTCGTTATTAACGATCCCGTGAATCCTTGGGAGGGAATCGAGTATTCACCTCGCCCAAAGGGAAAAGAGGGGCAGTTTCAGCCTATTGAAAATGCAGGCGGATTGCCTATGTTCCGTCGCTCATTTGAATGCAAAAAAGGGGATAGCGCAAAAGTAACCGCCACATCCCTCGGCATTTATAATCTTTGGTGCAACGGCCGCCGCGTTGGCACAAAAAACGTTGACGGTGAAACGGTTTACGATGAATTTAACCCCGGAGCCGGCGTTTACTCAAAGCGCGTTATGGCGACCGAATACGATCTTGGAGACTATATAATTGACGGTGAGAACGTGCTTCTTGCCGTCGTAGCTCCCGGCTGGTGGCGCGGTACTATTTTCTACGATACCTACGGACAGGGACTTGGAATGGCATTCTGTGCCGAGATAGACGTAAACGGCGAGAAGATAGTCACCGACAGCAGCTGGCAGACTATGTGGGGAGGACGCGTCAGAGCCGCAGACTTCTATCACGGCGAGCTTTATAACGCGAGCTTTGATTCCTATGAGGATATGTCACTTACGTCTTACGATGCAAGTGAGTGGACAAGCCCCGAGGTTTGGTGTGATCAGATAATAAAAACCTGTGATGTACCGCACATTCCGAAGCATAGCACTCATATAAATGATCTTGAGATCACTCCGTTCAGAGGCCCGGCCGTAAGAATAAGAAAGCAGCTTTCAAGAAAGCCTCAGACCGTTACTATATATAACGGAATAAAGGACAACGGAAGCGATTTTGGAGAAATAAACGTGATTTCAACCCTTAGCAATAAGGGTGAATTCACACTAAAAAAGGGAGAGACCGCTGTTATCGACTTCGGACAGAATCTGGTGGCTCTGCCCGATCTTTCCTTCAAGGCTGACAAGGGAACCTTTATCCAGATACGCGTTGCGGAGATGCTGAATGACTCGGGTCTGCTTTCAAGAGGTAACGACAACCCCAAGGGCTCGGTTTATACCATAAATTACCGCGCGGCAAGATCCAAGGCATATTATGTCGCAAAAGGAGACGAGCGTGGTGAGAATTACCGCTCGATGTTCACATTCTTCGGCTTCAGATATATTGAGATCAGCGCCACCGATGATATTTCGGTCAGCGATCTCACCGCTCTTGTTGTCGGCTCGGATATTGAAGAGGTAGGAAGCATCGAGACCTCAAATAAGGATGTAAACAAGCTGATTTCCAACATACTTTGGGGTCAGAGAGGAAACTATCTCAGCATTCCCACCGATTGCCCCCAGCGTGACGAGAGACAGGGTTGGACCGGAGACACTCAGTTCTTCTGCAATACCGCGGCATATAATGCCAACGTGCTTGAATTCTTCCGCAAGTGGTTGACTGATGCGCGAGACAGTCAGAACGATCAGGGTGCGTATCAGGACGTTATTCCTATGGTTCGCCATTGGGGATACGGAGGTGCTGCTTGGGCAGACGCGCCCGTTATCGTAGCCTACGTTATGTGGTGTATGTATGCTGATAAGGAGCTGCTTCGTGAGAATATAGATTCTCTTGATAAATATATGGACTGGCTGAAATCGAGAGGAATGTTGGGACCCTCTCCTACCTACGGAGACTGGCTTGCATACGATCTTATAGACAGAGAATATATCTGCAAAGCATATTATGCTCTTGATGCCCAGATTATGGCTATGCTCCACTATATGCTTGGTAATTACGATAAGTCCGAGGAGTATAACGATCTGTATTTTGAGATAAGAGAAGATTTCCGCGACACCTATATGGAAGGCGGCGACCTGCTTCCCGAATACAGAAAGCAGACGGGATACTTGTTAGCGCTCCATACCGACATGTTCGATTTTGACGAGATCGAAGCGGCGGCAGAAGCTCTTGAAGAAAAGATCATCGAAAACGGCTATAAGCTCTCCACAGGCTTTGTCGGAACTCCTATTCTTTGCACAACGCTTTCCAAGGTTGGAAGATCAAATATGGCATACTCGCTCCTGCTTCAAACCGAAGACCCCTCTTGGCTTTACAGTGTTCATCAGGGCGCAACCACGATCTGGGAAAGATGGAATTCCTACACAATTGAAAAAGGCTTCGGCGACGTTGATATGAACTCCTTTAATCACTATTCCTTCGGCGCGGTCATGGAATGGATGTATAGCTATATGGTAGGAATACGAAGCCTTGGCTTTGCCTTTGAGCAGGTCATGTTCACGCCTAAGCCCGATATGAGAGCTGATCGTGAGATCCCTGCGGGACAGGAAAGAATAACCTGGGCGAAGGGCTCTTACGAGAGCAAATACGGCACTATCAAGTCGGAATGGAGACGCGAGGGTGACGGATTCGTATTTGTTTGCGAAACACCGGTATCGGGCGAATTCCAGCTTCCGATAATTGAGGGCAAAAACACAGTTGCAGTTAATGGAAATCAGCTGGCGGTTGATTCTCTTGAAGTGATCGACGGCTGTGCCATCATTAAGCTGGAGCGCGGAAAATACACTATTGAATATTGAGAGGATCATATATGCAGACCTATTCGTACAAATCTCCCGAAATAAAAGTGTTCGGTATTCCTCATTTTGAAGAAACCAAGTGCCTGCGCCGTCTTCCGTCTGAGGTTATGGAAAAGGTTCCGAGCCTTGCCTTTCTTGGTAGACGTCCTCACGGCGCACGACTCGGATTCAGGACAAACGCTACCGAATTCACATTAAAAATCGAGCTTGAAACCTTGAAGCCCGACATCGGAATGTCCATATACAGCTGTCAGTCTGCACTAGTCTATGCAGGTGACAGACAAAATCCGCGTTATCTTGGAATGTGCCGCCCCGCAAGCTATGAGACGAAAGCCTTTGAAGCTAAATTCCGCAAGGGAAATGACAGTATTGAGGATATCCTTGTCTGGCTGCCGAGAAATGAGATAATTGCCGACGTGATCCTTGAGCTTCCCGACGGTGCCGTTGTATGTAACCCTACACCGTATAAGTACGAAAAGCCTATCGTTTACTATGGCTCGTCCATAACCGAGGGCGGTTGCGCTTACAACGTAAATTGCGGCTACAATGCAATAATCTCCCAGCACCTTGATACCGATTATATCAATCTCGGCTTTTCGGGGAATGCCAAAGGAGAGCTTGCCGTGGCAGATTTTATAAACGGTATTGATATGAGCATTTTCGTGTACGATTATGATCACAATGCCCCTACCGTGGAGCATCTTGCCGCTACTCACGCGCCCTTCTTCAAGCGCATTCGTGAGAAGCATCCGAGCCTTCCCGTGGTTATGATGACAAGACCTGCCATTGTCTATAAGGAGGACGAAAGAAAGCGCCGCGAGGTAGTTCTTGCAACCTACAAAAGGGCGCTTGAATCCGGAGATGAAAACGTATATTTTATCGATGGCGAGCGGTTTTTCGGTGATGTTGACAGACATCTTTGTACCGCAGACGGGGTACATCCCAACGATCTTGGCTTTTATAGAATGGCAGAGTGTGTTGAGCCCGTGATCAAGGATATACTTGAAAAACAATAAATACTTATAAACGCAAAAACTCCCGACCGAACGGCGTGAGGTTCTTAGCGGAGAATTTGAAAGACACTATTAAGTGCGAGCATCGCATTTGACCAGTCAAACGCAAATGGGCGAAGCCCAAACCCTTATAACGACAGAAAGAGAGAGCAAATCGGTTTTTAATCCGAAATGTTCTCTCTTTTCAGTTGATTTTTATTTTAGAGTTATAAGGCTCGCTTTGCTCGCCGTTATGAGCTTGGATAACCCCAAGCGTTATGATATGATTGCCCATCTAACCCGTAACTTGGCGAAGCCAATCATAACTATGCAGGGCATATCATAACTCATAACTTGCCCAAAGGGCAATCATAGTTTAGCGAGATTGTCCGTTAAGGACATCACGCTAACGGTCGGGAGTTTCAAATTTTTAAGAAGCTTTTTTGATAAGATTACTTTCAAAAAAAGCATCTCGGTTAATAACTGTTTTAGTGGGAAGGTTCATTTCGCCGATCGATGAACAATAAGCGAAAGCATATTCATCAATAAATTCAAGACCCGAGGGGAGTGAGATCTTATAAAGATTGTCGCAAGCGTAGAAGGTGCTGTTTTCAATGATCGCAAGATTGTCGGAAAGCGAGATCTCAGCGAGATTTCTGCAGCCCTCGAAAGCGGCTGAGCCAAGTCTTGTCAAAGAGTCGGGGAGAGTGACCGAGATAAGGGAGGGACAGTAAGCAAATGCCTTTTCGCCAATTTTTTCGATCTGATCTCCAAAGCTTACGTCTGTAAGCGCGTCGCATCCCATAAAAGCTCTGCTGCCGATCTCGGAAAGACCGTAAGCGTTGACCTTGGTGAGATTTCTGCACCAAGCGAAGGCATTGTCACCAACAAAGCAGATTGAGGAGGGGAGAGTTACACTCTTTACCTGAAGGCATCTTGCAAATGCCTTTTCGGAAACTCCCACGACCGTGTAGCCCTCAACCGAAGAGGGAATTACGATGTGCTCGTCGAAACAGTTACCGATGCCGCAAAGGACAGCCACGCCGCTCTTTGAAACTTTGTATTCAAGTCCGTGAGAATATTTCATGATAGGTGACCTCCTTTCGCTTTTTGAAGTACGACATTTAAAGTCGTAGTTAAATATATGTTTATTTTACACCAAAAATACCAATTTGTCAACCCCATTCTTGTAATTTAACGATTTTGAGGCGTTTTTTATCGGATTATGGTGAAAATATACGCATGGGCGCTGAGGGAGTGAGCGGACTTGTAAATCTTTCCGCGAATCTGCCTGACGGCGTGGATCTCGGCGAGGCGGCGCTGGCTTTCAATGCTATATACAGCCAAGGTAAGAGTGGCAAGGCGTTTTCTGCGGCCAAGAATATGGAGCTGCTCTCTCCCGAGCAGAGGCAGTACGCTTATAATCTCGGTATTATGGATAAAGTGCTGGATGGGGTGAGGGCGAAGAACGCAGCCGCCGAGATTTCGGGAGAAAATGACGGTAAGGTATTGCAAAAGGACGGCGTTGGTGATACAATAAAAGAAAATGAACAGGGGGATATAAATAGTGAACAACAAAAAGCAGAACGAGCAGAAGCACAGTTTGCTTTTGACGGAGGAGCAGAAAGCAGAACTTTTGAAAGCACGAGCGGAACGCGAACAGAGGATGAAGACAGATCCCGAGTACAGGGCGAAGATAGAGGAACGTCGCAGAAAGTTGGAGGAGCACTCACCTCTGATAGGAGAATCAATAGACTAAATCCTAAAGAAATCAATGTTGATCTTTCTGATACCTTGCAGATAGACAAAGAGCACCTTCTTTATGAGCCTCAGCAAAAGTTAATCAATGAATACGGTATTGAGTGTTACATAATAAAAGAACGCTCATGGCACAGGTCGTCTCCTGCCGGTACATATAAAGGCAAAGTTTATATGTCGGAAATCTTTTCGGGGAATTTGCTTGCAACGGTAGTGCCCCATGAAGCTACACACGCAATGAAGCAACTTAATTATCAGCCTTACCTTGATTTGATAGATAGGCTTCCCGATATGTTAGATATGTCTGCAGAGGCTACAGAAGATATGTTCAATTGGATAGCGGGACATTGTGGTTTTGATTTCCTTGCTATGAGCAGATCGGAAGGTATGCACTTTTATGACGAAATGAATGCTGCAATATATGGTTTCTACAAAACCTCGATGTGGGAAAGTGACGGATATGCAGAATGGGTACCTAATGCTTTCTATGACTTTGATTCATATATCGCAGAGCTTGAGGCGATTCACGAGCAATTCAAAAAAGATATTCAAGCGCGCAAGGTTGAATCATATAAGCAAGTTGATAGCACTACCTCCGATGTGCAGCAGGCGAAAAGCGATCAGGCAAGCTCATCGGAGTGGGATGCAGAGAGGATCAAGGACGGAAAGGTAGAGAAGGCGAAGCCGATTTCTGAGATCATCGAGCGGATCCGTCACGATTTCGGGATCCACATCACCAAGGGTCACGTGCGCGGCAAGGGTGTGCTGGGCCAATACAGCCGCAAAAATCACGGCATCAGAACGAAGATCGCCAACGATCTTCCAACAGTGGCACACGAGCTTGGTCACGCTCTTGATCAAAGATACAGTCTTACCGACAAGAGCAAGCTGACGAAGGAGATGCGCTCGGAGCTTATAAACGCCCTGGGCGACCTGAAGGACTCATACAAGCAGAATTTGTGGGTAAGTGAGGGCTTTGCGGAGTATCTCAGACGTTTCCTTCAGAACAGAGACGACGCGACGCGGAGCTATCCCGAATTTACAAAGCATTTTCTTAATTCGCTGTCAAAGGCTGACCGCGTTCTTATGGACACCTTTGCCGACGAGATCAACGCATATTACGCTTTGGATGCTGATACGGCGACAAGCTCGATCAGGCTCCGCGAGGAGGGAACACCCGACGCGAGAACTGCTCTTGAAAAGGCGAAGGAGATGGGCGACGGTGTATATCAGGCTTGGGTGGATGCTAACCACGGTATAAGGCTTTTTGACGAGGCTACGGGTGGAGACACTTACAAGCTTGCCGCAAATGCGGCTTACAGCGACGCTATTGCCGGGCAGATCATTACAGGGGATCTTACCGACGCTAACGGTCAATACGTAAGAATACTTACTGTTTCTTCGTTAGAGAGAGAGTCATTGCAAGTCACAAAGTTAATTGGAGTTTCAAAAGATAAATTTGAATCTAAATATGGAACAAAAAAAGAAAGAGACACAGGTAGTCTGAGGGGACAAACTGATAAAACAGACATCCCGAACCCTTCTACGAAGGCTCAGCACACCGCTGGTGCTCTTTCCACTATTAGTATACCACAAGAAAAAGGAAATGTCAACAAGAAAATTTCGACAAATTCTGAAAATGCAAAATCGGATGCTTGGTCTAAGGTTGATGAGATCATAGAATCTACGATCGACGACGTGCTGGTGCAGTACGGCCAGGGAAAGGCTCACGGCGACGTAGTGACGGTTTTGCGTGACGGTAAGGAGGAGTTCTGGAAGATAAACGATCCTAAGAAGTTAAATTCTCTCGATGTTGAATTTAACAAAAAGAACCGAGTTATTGTGGCGCAATTTGCTTCAAAGGAAGCCATTGCAAATACTCCACATTCTCCTCGGTTCAATAACAGTATACCACCTTCTGGCGAAAATGTCAATAGGAATTTTTCGACAAATTCAGAAATGGGCTCCCATTCTATCTCCACTATGCTTGAGGCGAGGTTTGGGCCCGGTGTCAATGATTATCTCAACACCTTTATAAAGGACCTGAACGGCGCGAAGGCGCAGAGTGGCGGCGTTGTAGGCGGAGCGTTTTTTATAAATATATATACCATGTTAACCATTTCTTCATTATTTTTTGTTATAATATAATTAATACATAATATTTAATTTGGAGAAACAATTATGAAAACAAAGGTTGAGATTAAAAAGCTTGATGAAAGAGCGATAATACCCACTTACGGTACGGAATTTTCCGCAGGTGCCGACATATACGCTCTGCTTGACGAGCCGGTAACCATCGCTCCCGGCGAGACGAAGCTTATTCACACAGGTCTTGCTATGGCTATCCCCGAGGGACTTGTAGGGCTTAATTTTGCCCGTAGCGGCATGGCTACCAAGCGCGGACTTGCACCCGCTAACAAGGTTGGCGTCATCGATAGCGATTATCGCGGCGAGGTTATGGTGGCGCTCTACAATCAAGGCGATCTTCCTCAGACCGTTGAGCATGGCGACCGAATCGCGCAGATGGTATTCGTTCCTTACTATACCGCTGAATTTGAGCTGAAGGACGAGCTGAGCGAAACTCTTCGCGGTGCGGGCGGATTTGGGTCTACAGGAACCAAGTAATTTTTGAAAAATCATTGACTTTTCGGCTTTTTGGGTTTATAATTCTATTTGTTATTATTTTATTTAAAGGAAGGCAAATATAAATGACTAAAATTGACATTTTCTCGGGCTTTCTCGGTGCGGGAAAGACCACTCTTATAAAGAAGCTTATTGAAGAAGCGTACAAGGGTGAAAAAATCGTTCTTATCGAAAATGAATTCGGTGAGATCGGTATTGACGGCGGCTTTCTTGCCGAGGCAGGCATACAGATAAACGAAATGAATTCGGGATGTATCTGCTGCTCTCTGGTTGGCGATTTTGCTGAGGCGCTCAAGAAGGTTATCGCTGAATATGCCCCCGATCGCATTCTTATCGAGCCCTCGGGCGTAGGTAAGCTTTCCGACGTCATCAAGGCGGTTCAGAATGCCGACACCGAAGGTGCTGAGCTTAACGGCTTTACCACCGTTGTTGACGCGAACAAGTGCAAGATGCACATGAAGAACTTCGGTGAATTTTTCAACGATCAGGTTGCGAATGCAGGTTGCATCGTCCTCAGCCACACCGGAAATATTTCCGATCAGAAGATCGCGGATTGTGTGGCTCTTCTTAAGGAGCATAACACAACGGCTGTTATCGTTTCCACTCCTTGGGAGCAGCTTTCGGGCGCGCAGCTGCTTGAGGCTATGGAAAGAAAATCCACCCTTGAGGCAGAAATGAACGAGCTTGCTGAGGAGGCTCACGAGCATCATCACCATCACGGAGAGTGCTGCCACCACGATCACGAGGAGCACGAGCATCACCATCACGAACACGGCGAAGAGTGCCATTGCCACGATCACGAAGAGCACGAGCATCACCACCATCACGAACACGGCGAGTGCTGCCACCACGATCACGAGGAGCACGAGCATCATCATCACGAACACGGCGAAGAGTGCCATTGCCACGATCATGAAGAGCACGAGCATCACCATCACGACGGCGAGTGCTGCCATCACGATCACGAGGAGCACGAGCATCAACACCACCACGAACACGGTGAAGAGTGCCATTGCCACGATCATGAGCATCACCACCATCACGAATATGACGAGCACGGCAACTGCTCTTGCGGACATCATCACGGCCATGACCATCACCATCATCATGCAGACGAGGTCTTCGTAAGCTTTGGCGCAGAGACCACCAAAAAGTTTAACGCTGACGCGCTCAAGTCGGCTCTCGACAGCTTCACCGATGCAGAAAAGTACGGCATGGTGCTCCGCGCGAAGGGAATCGTCGCAGGTGACGACGGCAGATGGATCCATTTTGACTATATTCCCGGTGAAAGCGACGTGCGTTTCGGCGGCGCGGCAGTTATCGGTAGACTTTGCGTTATCGGCTCCAAGCTTGATAAGCATGCCGTTTCCGAGGCTCTCGGAGTTGATTTGGCTTAAATTATAATTCAGAAAGGCTATAAAAATGGCACAACCTAATATTCCAGTATATCTTTTTACCGGATTTCTTGAGGGCGGTAAAACACATATAATTCAGGAGTCGATGTCCGACGAGCGTTTTAATACCGGTGAAAAGACTCTTATCATCCTTTGTGAGGAGGGAATCGACGAGCTTGACGTATCCGAGTTCCCCGGAAAGAACGTTTATCTTGCGACACTTGACAGCGAGAGCGACGTTACCCCCGAAAAGCTCGAGGCTTGTATGGGTGGACACCTCATTGACCGTGTTATCATCGAGTATAACGGAATGTGGCAGCTGGCGACTCTTTACAACAATCTCCCCGCGGATTGGTTCATCTTCCAGAATATGATGTTTGCCGATGCGAATACCTTTATCACCTACAATCAGAATATGCGCAGTCTTATGGTGGATAAGCTGATGTCCTGCGAAATGATCGTCCTTAACCGTACTCCCGACAACATTGATAAGGATGAGGTTCACAAGATCGTTCGCGGAATTTCCCGAAGCGCGGCGATCACCTACGATTATCCCGACGGTCACGTTGAGTATGACGAGATCGAGGATCCTCTGCCTTTCGATATCGATGCTCCCGTTATCGTTATTGAGGACGACGATTATGCTATATGGTACAGAGATCTCAGCGAGGAGATGGAAAAATACGAAGGCAAGACTATAAAATTCAGAGGTGTTGTTGCAAGAGACTTAAAGCTTGGCAAGGACGCTATCGTTATCGGTCGCCACGTTATGACCTGCTGTGCCGACGATATCGCCTATAGCGGTCTCGTTTGCAAATTCAAGTCTCCCGTAGCTTACAAAAACTACGATTGGATAAATATTCAGGGTAAGATCAAGATAGAGAAAAACAAGCTCTACGGCAGACCCGGACCCGTAATCTATGCCGAAAGCAGCGCATATACCGACAAGCCCGCGAAGGAAGTTGCAACCTTTTATTGATTTTTGAAAGGGGTTCTTTATGGCAAACGCGATATCAAATACCGTAGCATTGCAAACACCGGAATGCAGCGCTCCGTTAAAAGAAGAACGGAATATGGGAGTAGAGCTTTTCCGTGTCATATCTATGATTATGGTGGTTATGCTTCACGTGTTGGGACACGGAGGCGTATACTCTCACGCAGGAGTGCTTACCGATAATTATAAGGTTGCTTGGTTTCTTGAAACTCTGGCATATTGCTCGGTTAACTGCTACGCGCTGATTTCCGGCTTCGCAAACGTAAAATCGAGTTTTAAGTTCAGAAGAATAGTATATCTTTGGCTTGAGGTCGTAACGCTCAACGTAGGCCTCACATTGGTTATGCATTTCCTCGTTCCTACGGCGACCGTAACAGAGGATTATTGGCTTCGAGCATTCTTTCCGCTGGTAAGACGTGCTTTTTGGTATTTCTGCGCCTACTTCTTTATGTTTCCGTTGATCCCGATTCTTAACAAAGGCATCCTTTCGCTCAAGAAGCATCAGCACATAATTGTCTGCTTTATGCTTATGGCTCCGTCAGTGTTCCGAATCATAATGAAGAAGGATAACTACGTTTTGGGAAGCGGATATTCCGCGCTATGGTTGATTTGTCTTTACGTTATAGGCGCGTACTTCCGTATTTACGGCGCTCCAAAATGGGCAAAATGGTTTGTAACACTTCCCACGTTCTTTATCGCCACCTTTGTGGCATGGTATAATAAAATACATATCGAAAATATGTATGCGGAAAAGCTCATTGCCAAGGACTCGCCGATTTACGAAAACAGAGGCATACTCATAAGCTATATTTCTCCTTGTATGGTAATAATGGCGGTATCTCTCCTTATGTTCTTTATGCAGATAAAGATAAAGCATAAGGCGCCCAAGGTAATAATATCCAATCTTGGAAAAGCAACCTTCGGCGTGTTTATTCTGCACGTTGGAGCGGCATTTTGGTATTGGAGTGACTTCTGGAAGCAGTTCAATGCTTTTGGAAAAGCGACCACCGTATGGGGAATGCTTTGGAGGGTTTTGGTTGCCGTATTGTTTATATATCTCTCGGCATCACTGATAAGTCTTGCAAGAATATACCTGTTTAAGCTTTTACGAATACATAAGGGTGTGGATTTTCTGGCAGAACTTCCCCCGAAAATAATTAAAAAGATAAAAGATAAAAAGGGTAGCAAATAGGCAATATTTTATGTTTTAACAAATACCCCTATAATTAAAAGGTCGTCGATATCAGACGACCTTTTTCTATAAAAAAACAAAGTAACATTCACCCAATTTCGACATAGAATGTTATTGAGGAAAGCAGTTTACTCTTTCCAAAAAACATATAGGGGGAAATTTTATGCAAGATAACAGATTTTCATGCGGCCCCGGCAAAGGCTTGGAAACTGTTTGTATAGAAACTAACAGAATACTTGACTCTTGCAGAGACCGTGATTGCTTTGAAAATGCCAAAGTCTTTCTCACTGACTTTGGCAAAGAAATAATTGACCACACCGGTACGGTAAGAGTCAAGAGTGCTTGTATCGCGGAAACGCGCATTACTCTTGATCCCGTACAGTTCAACAGAGGATTTTACACCGTTAATATCCGTTATTTCGTAAAGCTTACCTTTGAGGCTTGCATCGGAAACGGTCGCTCTCAGGAGTTTGAGGGTGTGGCGGTGCTCGACAAGAAGGTTATACTTTATGGCGGAGATTGCAACGTAAGCACCTTCCGCACAGGCGGCGACGTGGCTGATTTCTGCGCTCACGTAACGCCTTGCTGCAAGGAAAACAACCTTCCCACAGCGGTTGTAGAGGTCGTTGATCCCATAATTCTGGGTGTCAACGTCCTTGAAAACGTTAACGATTGTTGTTGCTGCTGTTGCTGTGCTCACGACATTCCCGAGACTGTTGCGGGTAGTATGAACGGGAATCTTTACTACGACGACGATGAAAGAAGATACCTTGCCGTATCGGTAGGCATTTTCTCTATCGTAAGAATAGTCCGTCCCGCACAGCTTTTGGTTTCTGCCAGTGAATATGTCATTCCCGATAAGGAATGCATCTCGCCCAGAGAGGACGATCCCTGCAGCGTATTCCGTTCAATGGCATTCCCGATCTCCGAGTTTTCCTGCTCGACAGCTACCGGGACACCTCACACCGGACACGACAAGGGCAACGGCGGCAAATGCGGCTGCTGATATTATCTGAATATTAAAAATCACGGTTGCGCACCAAGTGTACGCAACCGTTTTTATCATTAAAATATTATGTTTTACTTTGCTCCTGTGCCGTTGCGCGATATTTTAGCGGAGAAAGCCCCACACGCTTTTTGAATACTCTTGAAAAATAGTTCGCGTCATCCAAGCCTACCATTGAAGCAATATCAGAGCAGGGAAGCGAGGTCTCGATAAGTAGCTTTTTGGATTCGGAGATTCGAATGTCGATGAGATATTGTACAATAGATTTGCCAAAGGATTTTTTGAATTCGCTTTCACAGTAGGCAACCGAAAAAAACGTTTCTCTGCTTATGTCATCGAGTGTAATGTGTTTACTGTAATTGCAAATAAGGTAGTTGGCGATCTGTATTGAAAGCGGAGTTTTGCTGCTTGCCATCAGATCATCCATTATCTGCATGATCAAGGCTTCAAAAAGAATGTTTAGCTTTTTCAGATTGATATTCGTCGGATTTTTGTGCTCGGCGTCAAAATATGCGAGAAGAAGCCGTATCTCATCGGTGATGCCACCGGGAATATAATGCTGAAGCACCAAACGCGTATCGGTATGAAAGTTCATGCTTACGTAATCGTTATTTCCGTCGCAAATGTCTCGCTGGCGCATACTTTCCGGTGGAAGGTAGATTATATCTCCGCTTGTCATTTCATATTTCTCGCCGTTTATGTAATAAAACATTTTGCCATCGATAAGAAATGTCAACTCATGAAATTTGATCTGGTGGTTATCAATATTTTTTTGCGGTCCGTATTCATTGTGTCTATAATAAAAAATATCCTCTATCACAGTCTCATTAACTCCTAAAATATAAGAAAATGCTAAAAATAAAGCAAAAAATACTAATATTTCTATTGATTTTATTTTAAAAAGTGCTATAATTATTATAGCACGGCAATTTACGATTGTCAATAAGCTTAAAAATATTTTTTCAAAGGAGTTATTTATGAAAAAAGTATGTGTTGTAACAGGTGCAGGCGGCGTGCTCTGCGCGGAATTTGCAAAAGAGATGTCCAAAAACGGATATGCTGTAGCTCTTCTTGATATAAATGAGGATGCGGCTCGTGCGGTTGCAGACGAGATCTGCGCTGACGGTGGCGTTGCAAAGGCATACAAGACAAACGTTCTTGATAAAGAGTGTATTGTTGACGTTCACAATAAGGTTCTGGCAGAGCTCGGTAAGTGCACCGTCCTCATTAACGGTGCAGGCGGAAACAGTCCCAAGGCTACTACCGTTCACGAATATTTTGAGCCCGGAGATGAGAGTCGCGAGGATATTCTCACATTCTTCAACCTCAACGAAGCAGGATTTGATTTTGTATTTGACCTGAATATGAAGGGTGTTCTTTTGCCCACTCAGGTATTTGCAAAGGATATGATCGGCGAAGAGGGATGCTCTATTATAAACATTTCTTCTATGAATGCGTATACTCCTCTCACCAAGATCCCCGCATACAGCTCGGCAAAGGCGGCTGTTTCTAACTTCACTCAGTGGCTCGCGGTTCACTTTGCTAAGGAGGGAATCAGAGTCAACGCTATAGCTCCCGGCTTCTTCTCGACTAATCAGAACAGAGCGCTCCTCTGGAATGAAGACGGCACTCCTACCGCGAGAACCGGCAAGATCCTTGCGGCTACTCCTATGGGTAGATTCGGTGAGGCTCACGAGCTTCTCGGTGTCCTGAAATTCCTTGCTGATCCTTCTGCTTCTTCCTTCGTAACCGGAACAGTTATTCCCGTTGACGGTGGATTCTCTGCATATTCCGGAGTATAATTTTTCATAATAAAGAGGACTTTCTTATGAATACCGAAAAAATAAGACTCTGTGCCTTTGCCGACGAAGCTGATCCCATGCTGGACGGACAGATTGAGGCGATGGTAGAGAACGGCATCTCTTTGCTTGAGATAAGAGGTGTGGATAAGAAGAATATCAGCGCGGTAACCCCTGCTGAGGCTATCGAAATAAAGAAAAAGCTTGATTTTTCCGGAATTTCCACGTGGTCGATCGGTTCTCCCGCAGGTAAGATCAAGATAGACGATGATTTCAATAAAGAAATCGAGACGTTTAAGCGTATGCTTGAGGTCGGTGCGGTGCTTGATGCTAAATGTATGCGTCTGTTCAGCTTCTTCGGAACCAATGGCAAGGCGGAATATTTTGATGCTGTATGTGAGAAATTGAATAAATACGTTGAGCTTTGCAAGCCTTACGGAATTGTTCCTTGCCATGAAAATGAAAAGAGCATTTACGGCGAGGATGCCGCTCGATGCCTTGAAATACTCAAGGCGGTGCCGGGGCTCAAGGCGGTCTTTGACCCCGCTAACTTCGTTCAGTGCGGTCAGGATACTCTCGAGGCTTGGGATATGCTCAAGGAATACGTTTATTACGGTCATATCAAGGATGCAGATAAAGATGGCAACGTTGTTCCTCCCGGATGTGGTATAGGTCATATAGCCGAATATCTGCCTGATTTTGTTGATCGCGGATGCAGCGTTCTTACTCTTGAGCCCCATCTTTCCGAATTCGTCGGTCTCCAAGATCTTGAAGAAGAGGGCGCGAGAAGCAACGTCAGCAAGCTTTCATTTGCCAACAACCGCGAAAGCTTTGACTATGCCGTCAATTCTTTGAAAGTTATTATAGACAGAATAAATATTTAAATCAACGGAGGGAAAAACATGAAATTAGGAGCTCAGTTTTTTACATTGAGAGATTCTTGTAAGGATCTTGCAGGACTCGAAGAAACGATGAAAAAGGTAGCGGATATCGGTTATACATCGATCCAGCTTTCGGGCGTTTGTGCATACGACGGCGAGTGGGTGGCTGAAAAGGCTAAAGAAATCGGTATCACGGTTGACATCACTCACTATGCTTACGATAAGATCATAAACGACATTGACAATACCATCAAGCAGCACTCTGCCATGAGCTGCAAGTGTATCGGAATAGGCTCCAGCCCTTATGATAAGAACCAGGCGGGACTTGACCGACTTGTTAGCGAGATCGCCCCTGTCATCCCTAAGATAACGGCTGCAGGTCATAAGCTGATGTATCATAACCACCACTGGGAGTTTGCAAAGCTCGAAAACGGAAAGCTTTTCATTGAAGAGCTTTGCGATAAGTTCACTCCCGAGGAGCTCGGCATTACGCTTGATACTTATTGGGTTCAGGCGGCAGGTGGAGATCCGACGGTATGGATCAAGAAGCTTCACGGACGAATCGATCGTATCCATTTCAAGGATATGGCAATGAATATGACCGATAAAGCCGTAAGATTTGCCCCCATCGGCGAAGGTAATATGAACTATGACGGTATCATTCAGGCTTGTCTTGATGAAAATATCGAGTACGGTTACGTTGAGCTTGATAACTGTTACGGTGAAGATCCCTTTGACTGGATGAAGAGAAGTTACGATTTCCTTAATAAGAGATATGGACTCAACTAATCAAAAAGCTTAGTCTTTTGGAGAATTTTCTATGAAAAAAATAAGACTTGGAATAATCGGATGCGGAAACATCGGATCTCAGCATTATTCCAACGTTTTAAACGGCAGATGTCCCGAGATCGACGTTGTGGCGATAGCCGACGTAAATCCTGACCGACTTGATTGGGCTAAAAGCCTTTGCCAAAAGTACAGAGATCAGAATTCTAATATTCCGGAAGTACAACTGTTTTCCGATGCATCCGAAATGCTTGCAAGCGGGTTGATTGAAGCGGTGATCATTTCGGTTCCGCATTACGATCATCCGAGATATGCCATAGAAGCATTCAAATGCGGTGTTCACGTTATGTGTGAAAAGCCTGCGGGAGTTTACACTTTGCAGGTAAGAGATATGATCGCGGAAGCGGACAGGCATCCCGAGCTTAAATTCGGCATGATGTTCAACCAACGCACCAACTGTCTCTATCGCAAGATGAAGGAGATAATCGACAGCGGAGAGCTTGGCGAAATGAAGAGATCAACTTGGATAATTACCAATTGGTACCGTTCACAAGCTTACTATAATTCCGGCGAATGGAGAGCGACCTGGGCAGGCGAAGGCGGCGGTGTGCTGCTTAATCAGTGCCCACATAATCTTGATCTTTGGCAGTGGCTATGCGGAATGCCCACTAAAGTTTATGCTAAAATGCAGTTCGGTAAATATCACGACATAGAGGTTGAGGATGACGTTGTTGCGACGGTTGAATATAAAAACGGCGCTTTCGGTACGTTTATAACCTCAACCGCCGATACTCCCGGAACTAACCGCCTTGAAATTACCTTTGACGGCGGATCGCTTATCTGTGAAAAGAATCAGCTGATTCTCAACAGGCTTGGTGTGCGTGAGTCGGTGTTTACTAAGGAAAACACGTCGCCGTATGCATCACCGAAGTGTGATACAAGTATCGTTGAGACGGACGGATCAAACCTGCAGCACGTGGGTGTGCTTAATGCCTTTGCGGCATCTATCCTTCGTGGAGAGCCCCTTGTGGCGGACGGCAGAGAGGGAATCAATGCATTGATGTTGTCCAACGCTATGCATCTGTCTGCGTGGACGGGCAGAGAGGTCGAGTTTCCTTTCGACGAGCAGCTTTTCAAGGACCTTCTTGATGAGCGAATAAAGACATCTAAGAGCAAGGAAAACGTAAAATACGTCTTTTCTGAATTTGACAAAAATCACGGAAACCTTTGTTTCCTTTAACATGGAGAAAAACTATGAGACAGGTTAAATTAGGTATAATCGGCATGGGCAATATGGGCTCAGGCCATCTCAAGGGCATTATTGCTGAAGAAGGCTGCGAGATAGTAGTAACTGCCATTGCAGATCGAGTAGAAGCTAAGATAGAGGCTTGCAAAAAGGTGATCAACGATCATAATGCAGCTCATCCCGAGCGTCAGATCGCAATGCCTGCAACCTTTTCCGAAGGTATCGATCTTATAAAAAGCGGCGAGTGTGAGGCAATACTTATTGCGGTGCCTCACTACGATCACCCCACCCTTGCCATCGAGGGCTTCAAGGCAGGACTTCACGTTATGTGTGAAAAGCCTGCGGGAGTTTATACGCTTCAGGTACGTGATATGATGGCTGAGGCTGACAAGCATCCCGAGCTTAAATTCGGTATGATGTTTAATCAGAGAACAAATTGCCTTTTCCGCAAGATGAAAGAAATAATCGACAGCGGTGAGCTTGGCGAGATCAGACGTACCAACTGGATCATTACAGATTGGTACCGTCCTCAGGCTTATTACGATTCAGGTGATTGGAGAGCAACCTGGTCGGGAGAGGGCGGTGGAGTTCTTCTCAATCAGTGCCCCCACAATCTTGACCTTTGGCAGTGGATCTGCGGAATGCCCGTATACGTTGATGCGAAAATGAGCTTCGGCAGACTTCACGACGTTGAGATAGAGGATGAGGTTACCGCATTCGTAAGATATGCAAACGGTGCAACCGGTAGCTTTATTACTACCACCGGTGAAGCTCCCGGCACAAACCGCTTTGAGATAGTATGTGACGGCGGTACCATCGTTTGTGACGACGGCAGACTTATTCTGAAAAAGCTCGAGGTGCCCGAATCCGAGTTTACCAAGACAAATAAGGTGGCATTTGGCGTTCCCAAGTGTACCAGAAGCGTAGTTGAGACCGACGGTCAGAATCCTCAGCATAAGGCGGTCAGGAACGCCTTTGCGGCTGCAATCCTTCGCGATGAGCCTATGATTGCCGATGGAAGAGAGGGAATTAACGGCCTTATGATCTCCAATGCTATGCATCTTTCGGCATGGACCGGTAAGCCCGTTGAGCTTCCTTTCGACGAGCAACAGTTCAAGGATCTGCTTGACGAGCACATCAAGACCTCAAGACGCAAGGTCACTGTGGCTCCCACTACGGTTCAGGATCTTTCCGGAACTTACGGCTCAAAGTAAAATCACATAATATTCAACACCTCGCCGATTAAGGCGAGGTGTTGTTGAGTTATACGGAATAACAAAGCAAAATCGGTCAAACAAGTTAATTTTTATACTTGACATAGCAGATGTAATATGTTAAAATTTACTTATGGACATAGAATTTTTGTTCAAAAAATGTGTTTGAGGTTTTGAAAATGAGCTTTGTACCTGAGAATATTAAATTAGTTTACAATGGAGCATCCAATGAGACAATAGCCGTTTCGGAAAACGGGGTTGCGGTTGGAGAAAAAGCAAAAATAGTCCTCAAGGTTGATGAAAGCGGAATAGTGACTCCTGTGTTAACTGCGCTTGAGGACATAGCGCCGAATTATATGAACATAGAATTCAAGATTCCAAAGGAGGCGCTCGGAGAAGATCTTTATTACTATTATGCTACCTTTACAACCAATGATATAGCGTCCGTATTTCAACACAGTCAAAAGCCTAAAAATGATATGAAGGACCTGTTCATGGCTAAAAATGTTGTTTCAGGCGCGAATTTCAATATCGGTCTTTTAACCGCGCATAGATTTTTCTCCTTGTTCAGGCTTGAAAATGATACCGTGTCGGTTCACTATGATCTTGAAAACAGGCTGATTCCCAAAGATACAGAGATAAAGCTCGAAAGCTTTGTCTACGGTACTGAAAATGAGAATGTTTTCCTCGAAGAGCGATATGCACCGCTTGCGGCAAGACTCAACAATGCAAGACCGCTTGAGAACGTACCCGTAGGCTGGTGTTCCTGGTCATGCTACTACCGCAAGGTTGATGAGAAAAAGATAACCAATTGTGTCGAGGATATGACACAGGTGAAGGGAACTAACCTTTTTCAGATTGACGACGGCTGGCAGGTTGATGGCACTTTCCCCGGTGACTGGGAGATCGACCCCGAAAAATTCCCCAACGGACTTGATGAAATCATAAAAAAATGTAACGATAACGGAATGACCTTCGGTCTGTGGCTCTCTCCGTTCCTGGCGGCAGAAAATTCAGTGTACTACGATAGTGTCAAGCATCTTGTAAGAACCGATATTGTAGCGGGAAATTCCACACCGAATAACATTTATCATCCATTTGATCTTGACAATCCGGAATATTACGAAAAGCTTTATAAAACGTATCATTGGCTTTCACATGAAATGGGTGTAAAGTATTATAAGCTTGATTTCCTGATATTCGGTTATTTCAGCTTTAAGAGCACTATTCGTTTCAAATCTGATTATAAATCTGCGCTTTTCCGCAAGGTTATATCCACTATAAGAGATGCGGTTGGCGACGATGCTATAATGCTTTCGTGCGGATCTCCAATTATCGAATGCGCGGGAATCTTTGATGCGCAAAGAGTTTCGCGAGATATAATATGCCCTAAGGGACGTCATGATCCGTTCTACTGGCAGCATTGGAGCAATATAAAGAATGCTTCGAAAACAGTATTATATCGTTATTTTTATAACAATGTTGTTTTCAAAAATGATCCCGACGGAGTTGTACTGCGTGACTATGACATTGGAGACGGTTTTGATTGCAATTATGCAGAAGCAAGATATTGGTCAACAATTGTAGCATTTTCGGGCGGTCTTGTGCTCGCAAATGATGAATTCCGAGACCTCAGCAGACCCAGAAAAGAGCTGTTTACAAAGCTGATACCGCCTCTTGGAATCAGCGGCAAGGCTTTGGATATGTTCGAGTATCCCGCGCCCACCAAGGCTATTATAGATGCCTCAAAAGACACGAAATATATAGCGAGCTTCAATATGTCGGATAATTTTGTCGACGTAGACGTAAACCTTGCCGACTATGGTATTGAAGGCGATAAGCTGATATTCAGATGCTGGGAGGCAGAATTTGCGGCGAAGGGAACTTCAATTCATGAAAATCTTGTTAATCCCCACAGCGCGCTTATGTATATGGTCAAGAACGTTCCGATCGAACCTTCATTCATCTATTCAAACATAAACGTATATCTCGGTGAAAACGTTTTCAAATCGGAATTTACGGATGGCGGATTGATCATAAGCGTGGATGAACAGTATCGTGAATTTGTGACAGACAGCACCAAGGTGTATGCATATTATCCGATAGAATTTGAAAAAGAAATTACACACCATGAAAAGATAGTGTGTAAAAATGATGAGTATATAATTACAGAATATAAAATTTGACAATATGCAAAATAATAACAGATCGACCCGATTTTCGGGTCGATCTGTAGATTTGAATGCTTAAAGTCCTCAAAAACAGGGGAAAAGTAAGGTATCTTAACCGATATACATAATTATACAAAATCAAAATTTTGTATAATTCGGGCAACTGAAAAGTGCCTGTTTTGGCGTTATTATAGCTAACACTCGTGAATTTGCTTGTTTTTGAGGGTTTCCTCACGATATTTCTTCTTTGTGGCTTCGCCGCCTCTTAGGTGACGTTCCTCTTTGTTTTTTTCTAAAACACTTTTTACATCAAGATACAATGATTTATTCGTATTTTTTAAGGTCTGTGTAACGTCCTTATGTACCGTACTTTTACTTATCCCGAATCTTTGTGCGGTAGCTCTTACGGTTGCATTATTTTCAACAATATATAATCCAAGCACTACGCACCTATCCTTGCCGGATGATAAATACATCATTATTTGTACCTCGTATGAATATTTGTATTATTGATTAATAATATGATGATTTTATATATTTAATACCTATTTTGGGAGTTCATTATGATAGATACCACATTATACGATATATTTGAGGGTACGACCTCGATATCTGCCGTTATCAAGTCAATTAGGTCGGGTTCAGCGAGCCGATCGATAGTCAAGGTCCTTTATGATGTTGACCGCGTTTCGAAAAAGACTCGCGAGCTTGGCTTTTTGCGCCATGCATCCGATGAGCTAGGGTTCGAAATGCTTGAAAGCAACAATGATGAGATTTCATCACTGACCTCAGGCAATACCCATGGCGGAATAATTGCAGTTTGTACTAAACGGTCCTTCCCCGATTTGAATGTTAATTATTTAACAAATGGCGATTTTTATGCTCTTATTGAAGGTATTGAGGATCCATATAATTTTGGCTATTCAATTCGTTCTCTATACGCGGCAGGCGCTGACGGAATAGTCCTTCCTCAGCGTAACTGGATGGAGTTTGCCGGAACCGTCGCCCGTTCGTCTGCGGGTACTTCTGAGCTTTCTGAAATCGTTTTGTCTGAGGATACCTTTGAAGCCGTTAAGATGTTCAAGGAGCGCGGATTTAAGATCGTCTGTTCAAATATAAGAGATTCTGTATCTTTGTATGATTGTGATTTTTCTGAACCTGTATTACTTATCGTAGGTGGCGAAAAACGAGGAATATCCCGTAAAATTCTTGACCTTGCCGACGTTAACGTGCGGATCGAGTACGGCCGTGATTTTATGGGTTCTCTTCCCTCCGTGTCGGCAATTTCGGTAATGGCATTTGAAATTGCAAGGAAAAAGGGCAAGCTGCGCTAAATTTTACAAAAAAGTTGCTTTCTGTATTTAAATTAAATATTTATTGATGATATAATTATTTGATTAATTGTTCAGAGGTTTTTATGAGAAAGAAAGTCGCTTTTATAGGTGTAGGTAATATGGCTAAGGCAACCTTGTCCGGAATTACTGCCGGTAATAAGGATATGTCTGACATAATTCTTTATAACAGGCATAGCGAAAAAATTGAGAAGTACCGTGAATGCGGTGCTTATATAGCGCATTCTCTCAACGAAGCCGTTGAGATGGCTGACGTTGTTATGCTTTGCGTAAAGCCTCAGAATTTTCAAGACGTTCTCCCGCTTTTGCCTCAGTGCGATAACGTTTCGAATAAACTATTTGTAACCATGGCTGCAGGAATTACAATGAAGACAGTTTCTGACGCTGCTCTAGGAGCTTCCGTTGTCAGGGTGATGCCAAACACGCCTATGCTTATAGGAAAAGGCGTTATTGCCGCTTGCCGTAATGAACGCACATCCGACGAGGACTTCGAATTTGTCTGCAATATGTTTGCTCTTTCCGGTAAGGTCTTAAAGATCGATGAAAGTGAGATGAACCGCATCATTTGCGTAACGGGATCGTCTCCTGCGTATGTTTTTATGATGATCCGAGCAATGTACGAAGGTGCATGCGAGCAGGGTCTTTTACTCAATGATGAGGGATACGGAATCTCTCATAAGGAGCTTTTAGAAAGCATTTGTGACACGATTATTGGAGCCGCGGAGCTTATGAAGTCAGGAGATAAGACTCCCGATGAGCAGATAGCTACCGTTGCCTCTAAGGGCGGTACCACCGAGAGAGCTATTGCTGAGCTTGAAAAATATAATTTTGATGAAGCAATAATCAGCGCCATGGGTAAATGCACCGAGCGCGCAGATGAATTGGGAAAATATTAATTATACAAATAACGCAAAAGGATAATTAAAATGGCTGAAAAGACTAAAAAGAAATTCAAATTGTTTGATTTCAATAAGGACGGAAAGGGTGTTGATCCCGGTGAGGACAGAACTCCGAATCTGAAGTTCTTCTTTAAGCAATTTGGAAGAAAATTCACTAAAATAATATCTTTGAATATCTTGATGATATTCCAGGTGCTTCCGCTTTTGCTCGTTGCATACCTCTACATATTCGCGATGCCCAAAACACCTTCCATGTTTTATCCGGAATATGCCGCTATGTTTGGCACTCAGGAGGCAGCCTCCTCCCTGGTCGGTATGCTTGACCTTGAGATACTTTCGTATCAGTTCCCTCTCCCGGCATACGATAATCTGGTCTATTGGATAATAATTGCCGTAATAATGGTCGTATACGTTCTGACCTACGGCTTACAGAAGGTTGGCTCTATCTACGTAACACGCGGACTTGTCAGAGGCGATAGCGTATTTATATTCTCTGATTTCTTTTATGCTATCAGGAAGAACTGGAAGCAGGGATTGATTCTCGGTATTCTCGATTGCCTATTCTGGGGAGTTCTCGGATACAATCTCATTTTCTTCTTCTCCGCAGAAGCTAATATGTTGACGAATTTTGTATACGTTATGACTATCGCGCTGATAATTCTGTATACTATATTCCGATTCTATACCTACCTTATGATAGTTACCTTCAACATCAAGCTCAGTAAGGTTTTCAAAAACGCGCTTATATTTACGGTTCTCGGAATCAAGAGAAACATCATGGCGCTTATAGGTCTTGTAGCTGTAACGGCTATTGCGGTACTTCCTATGATATTGCTGGCGCACGTGGCACTTGGAATAGCTATTGTGTTGCCCCTTATATATTATCTTGGAGCGAGTGCATTCATATATACCTACGCCGCATACCCGGTAATTAAAAAATATATGATAGATCCCGTAGAGCCCGTTAAGGATCCGTTTTCCAATGATGCGTCGAATGGAGACGTTGAGGATGCTCACGAATCTGTTAACGGTGAAATTTCCGAATAAATAAAAAAGATCCGAAATTCAAGGTTTCGGATCTTTTCCATTTATTCCTATAAGCTCGCTTACTACAACAAAGCTGTATCCTTTTTCAAGAAGTACGGGTATAAATAGCTCCAAGGCTTCAAGAGTGGGACTGTTGTAAGAAATATAATCGTGCATAAGGATTATATCACCGGAGGATATATTGCTTATAACGTTTTCGGCTATTTTCTCGGGCGGCGTGTGCGCCCAATCCTTTGTGTCGATATCCCAGAGTATGACTTTATAATCCAACTTTCCGAGAACCTTTTTAACGTCGGAGTCTATCATTCCTTCGGGCGGTCTGAACAGCTTTGTTTTACGGTCGGTTAATCCGTATATCGTTGATTCACATCTTTCCACCTCGTCCTTCAGATTTTCAGGATCAAGGCTGGATACTTGAGGGTGAGTGAAAGTGTGATTCCCTATTTCATGCCCGCGCCGTGATACCATATCAAGAGTATCCGAATAATACGTCGCATTTATGCCAACTGTGAAAAAGGTAGCCTTTATGCCGTATTTGTCAAGCAGATCCAGAATTTTCGGCGTTTGTACCGGATGAGGACCGTCATCAAAGGTCAATGCGATCTTCATTGAAGCGTTCTCGTTCTTTCTAAAAATGTCAGCGTCCTTTACAAGGTCATCCTCTGCACCTACCGATATGATGTGGCATAAAATATTTATTAAAGTGATCAAAGTCAGGAAATACGCAGAAGCTTTTTTGACTTTAAAAATTTTCAAGGGCTTCATTTTTCGCAAAGCTCGTCCAGGGTTCCGAAGCGGTATCCTTCCGAAAGTAAGGAATCTATCACGTCATTCAAGATATTTGCATTTGTTTCTGAGGTGGGGTGTAAAAGCATGATCTCGCCGTTGTGAACGTTATCCAAGATCTTTTTCAGTGCCTTTTCCTTGGAAGGTTGGCTATTGTTGTCCCAATCTGCATAAGCGAAGCTCCAAAAAATAGTTTTATATCCCAAATTTTTAACCGAATTCAACGTTTGCTCGCTAAATCTGCCTTCCGGTGGGCGATAATATTTTGACATTTCTTTTCCAGTTAGGTTTAAGCAGGTCTCCTCAAGCTTTGCAAGCTCGTTTTTGATTTCCTCTTCGCTTTTGTTTAGCATAGGATCGTGGCTGTAAGTGTGATTGCATACTAAATGTCCCTCGTTGAACATTCGAACGACAAGCTCAGGATTGCTTTTGATCAGATTGCCAAGCACGAAAAAAGCCGCCGGAACCTTTTGCTCCTTCAATACGTCAAGTATCTTCGATACGTTTCCGTTTTCATATCCCGCATCAAAGGTCAGATAGATCACCTTTTCGTCAGATTGGTCACCGCAAAATTTATCAACGTAATATCCGTCGTATCTTTCGATAAATGAAAGCTCCGGAGCGCATTTCGGCTGAAGATGATCCTGTCTGCGAATGCAATACCAGCTATAGGATTCGCTACCGCTTTGCGCAAATACGGTAAGCGCTGAAAGCATCATTAAAATAATTGAAATAATTATTAATATCCTTTTTTTCATTTTTACTGCTCCTTTCGTAATTATTTTTCGCATTTTTTTGTATTATTTACTTGAAATATATTGACTTTATTTGAATAATGAGTTAAAATGTATATGTATATTTTTATCAAGGAGGAAGCGCATATGCCGGTTACAAAAATCATAGTCGGTTTTTTTGTAGGATTGCTGTGCGGTCTTGTTCCCTTGATATACGGTCTACTTAGCAAGAACCGTGCCCTTGCGGTTGGAGGAGTTGCCGCGGCTGCTTTGGCAGGAGCTTTATTTAACTTTCTTGATAAGTCTCCGTTTTCTGCAATGGTTGTGGCAATATTGTTTGTTATTATCATTATTGCAAACAATAAGCGTCGTAGCAAGCTTATGCAGGAAGACGAAGACGATGATGATATTGATGATATCCACATTAATTGAAAGAACATATCCGAGTAGTTTTTTGAGCTTCGGATATGTTTTTTTGTGAAAAGAAAAATAAATTGCTGAAAAACTATATACAAATTTGACATTATATGTTATAATATATTATTAATATAAATATAATAATAAAATATGGAAGTTAAATTATGGAAAATAATAAGAAAAACTCTAAGAACAGAAATAACGGCAAGCAGGGCGGACATCATCAGTTCAATGATAAAGCACGCAAAGGAAATTCATCTGATTTTCGTGATGAACGTTATAGCAAATATTCTGTGAATAATAACCGCGAAACCGTTGAGGTCGAGGAAGGAACAGGTCTTATTATCGGAAGAAATGCGGTAAGAGAGCTTTTGAAGTCTGACAGAGAGATAGATAAGCTTTTGGTTCAGCGCGGTGAGCGAGAGGGTTCAATAGTTGTTCTCGTTGCTATGGCGGTTGAAAAAGGCATCCCGGTAGTTGAAACAGACAAGGCTAAGCTTGACGCTATGTCAGGATTCGCGCCTCATCAGGGCGTGGTTGCCATGGCATCCGAAAAGGAATATTGCACTGTTGAGGATATTCTTGCAATTGCAGAAGAAAGAGACGAGGCGCCCTTTATAGTGATTGCAGACGGAATTACCGACCCATATAACCTTGGCGCTCTTATAAGATGTGCCGAGGGAGCGGGAGCTCACGGAATTATTATTCCCAAGAGACGCTCTACCGGACTTACGCCTCTTGTATCTAAGTCGTCTGCCGGCGCTATTGAGCATATGGCGATTGCAAAGGTGGCGAATATCTCAAACACAATTCTCTCTCTTAAAGAAAAAGGCGTTTGGGTATTTGCGGCTGAAGCAGGTGGAACTCCCTACTATGAAACCAATTTTAAGGGTCCCTGCGCGATCGTTCTCGGTAGCGAAGGAAACGGTGTTTCTCAGATAGTTGTTGAGAACAGCGATGCACTTACGTCTATTCCTATGTATGGTAAAGTAAACTCCTTTAACGTATCTACCGCCGCCTCCGTAATTCTCTGCGAGGTTGCAAGACAGAACCGTACTAAATAATAGTTATTTAAATTAAACCTTGAAAGGAGGAAGTCGAATGGCAAGACAGAGAAAAGGAAAAAACGAGCTTGACGCTATACTTGAACAATTGAAAAGATCTTACGGTTCGGAATCCTCCGACGTGATCGAGGATGAGCTTCTTGAATCTCCGGTTCGTGAGGAGGATGCAGAGCTTAATGAGATCCTCGGAAAGATATTTTCATCAAGCGTTACGCAGGATAATAGCCTGAGCAAGGAAGACGTGACCGCAGAGGTGTCTAATTCAATCATTGATCAGGATATTTACCGTGAAATTGTGCACGAATCTGAAGACGCTGTTTCAGATGAAAAGCAAAATGAAGAACCTATAGTGGCAGAACCTGATCATCAAAATGACGAGAGCTTGCCATATAATGATGAGGCTTCAGATGACGTTCCGGAAAACGCGGAGATTTGTGAGGATGTTTCAGAAGAGATAGGCGAAGCTCAGGATAGCCTTTCAGAGCCTACCGAAAATGAACAGGCAGTCGAGGACGTTCTGAGTATAATGTTTGCCAATAAGGCACATGCTCCCAATACTGGCACCGACGTGATCCTTGATATGGCAAAGGTAGATGAGGCATCGTCTGACGGGCAATCCGAAATTTTGAATCAGACAGAGGAAGCCGAAGTGCTTTCGGTAGAAGACAGTATTGTGGATAATACCGAGTTGTTTGACCTTACTCTTGATGATTCCGAAGCTTTGGAAGACGTTGAAAATGATGCCATAGATCAATTCGAAGAGGAAGAACTACCGGATTATACGGATGATGCGGATTCTGAACTTGATTGGGACGAAGATGATGAGACGTTTGCGGTTGAGGATGAAGAATATGACACAGAGGCATCAGAGGTCGAGGAAGACTTTGAAGAGATGCTCGAATCGGGTCCCGGCGAGGAGCTTGAGCTTGATTCCGATCTTGATGCCGAGTCCGAGCCTGAATCCGAGACCGAGCTTTGGGACGATCTTGAGCCCAATCCCGAGCCCGAGCCCGAACCGGAACCTGAATTTGAAATTGAACCTGAATTTGAAATTGAGCCTGAACTTGAAATTGAGTCGGAGCCTGAAATTGAGCCGGAGCCTGAAATTGAGCCGGAGCCTATTTCCTCTCCTCGTCTGGTATTAAATCCCGAAGAATATACTTCCGACCCGTTGCAGGAGGTATTGCCGAAATTTGGCGTGGCGGATGCTCATACTGTTACGAAAGTAAGCAAAGCAGATCCCGAATCGAACCGTTCCGCGCAGAGTGATAAAAAAGTTGAAGTGTTTGATAAAAATGACATTTCAATGCTTCTTAAATTCGGATACGGAAATGAGATAAAATCCAAGGTCGGCGAGCAGAAGACCCAAGAGGTGCTTCTTGAAAAAGACAGCAAGTTTACTGCAGATATGTACGAAAAGCCCTTTGGATACTGCGGAAAAGAATTGACCGACAGATCGCAATTTGTCGAAATTGATGCAAAATACCGCTCCAACAGAAAGGTGTCGATTATTTTGCTTGCGGTCATTTCCGTATTGTCTTTTATGATTTTTGCTGTTGATCTTGCATTTGAGCTATCTCCGGGCAGCTTGATAAACTATCCTATTATGTTGACCGTGGAGTTCACTCTTGTTCTGACTATCGCGGTGACACTGTATAAAAAACTTCTATCCGGAGTCGCGGGAATACTGAAATTTGAAATGAAATCGTCTTCTGTTTTCTCGTTTGTGACATTGTTATACGGTGTTTTGTCATTGTCATCGCTGATAATATATTTTATCACCTTCAATACTATCGATCCCAATGATCTTATGCTGTTCGGCTTTTGCGTATCATTGTATGCAGAGCTGGCGGTTTTGTCGGATCTGCTTAATTGCCTGAAGGAATATAGTGCCTTCAAAATTATTGAAAGCTCCGACGAACTGTATACCGCGGAAAGACAAAGCGCATTCTCCCCCTTGAGCGGCAAAAAAATAAAGGTGAACAGGGATAGAGTCTATAAAATACGTCGCGTTTCACTTGTGAGCGGATACTTCAGAAAAATCGCTCACCGTGATCAAAACGCAGTCAACTTCATTTATATTATTGGCTTTGTGCCGATAATGTCTTTGATTATCGGCGGAATATGTATGTTCTTTGGCAAATCGCCGATAGCTACTGTTTCCGTTGCCATGATGACTGCTCTGCTCTGCATTCCTTTCGGATATATTTGCATGCCGGCGATCGTTGAGTATATTACATCAAGATGGCTGTCTGGAAAGAAGGTCGCATTTATAGGCAACGGCGCAGTTGAGGAAATGGCGGCGGCTGAGTTGATCATATTCAAGGATAATGACACAGTAGAGATAACCGCGTGCACCGAAATACAGCCCAGCAACCGTACGGATATCGCCGATTCTCTTAATATTGCATATGAGATCTTCAAGATGCTTGGCGGTCCGCTTTCGGTTATCGGTCATAAGGCTGATAAGTGTGATGGAAAACCAAACCACGATATAGCTATCAATCAGATAACCGATCACGGAATAGATATTTATTTTGATTCGTCTATAAGTATTTTGATCGGCGATAAGCAATATATGCAATCACACAATATAAAGGTCAAGACCGACGGCAATCTCAGCACGGCGGTGCGCGGTGTGGATCGAGCTGTGCTTTATATGGCATTTGACGGAATACCGAAGCTTGGCTTTATCGTTAACAGTCGCATAAAGTCCAAATTTATAAGGACCGCCAATATGCTTTCTGCAGATGGAATACGCTTGATGGTCGAGACCTATGAGCCGCAGATCAACACGCTTTATTATGAGCAAAATAAAGGCGATTGCAATGCCAATATAAGTGTCGTAAAGCCTGACAATTATGAGAATACAGAAAGCGTGCCTATGTGTGACGGTTGTATAATTTCAGGATCCGACAGCCTTAATCTTGCTCAAGCAATATCCATAAGCAAGGAGATCCGCAAGCAGAAAAGCATTAACCGAGTTATAAATATGATACTTACGGTTTGCGGTGTGGGCGGTGCTTGCTTCTTGACCGCGCTTATGATTGCGAATTTGGATCATATTATGATCTTTAAGCTTTTAAATGAAAATCTGACACTTTTATTTGGTGTGATAATGACCTCGGGGCTTATTCCCGGAATCGTTGAGATCATCAGAATCAGTAAACGGAAGAAATAATTCAAGGATTATTTTGATTCGTAAAAATTGGAGATAAACTAAAATGAATGAAAAATTAAATTCTGTTTTAAAGCAGGTATCAAAGCCCGGCCGTTATTCAGGCGGCGAATACGGGCAGATCATTAAGGATAAGGAAAAGGTGAAGGCAAGATTTGCCTTCGCCTTCCCGGATACTTATGAGATCGGTATGTCTAACCTTGGCGTCAGAATTCTCTACGATTGCCTTAACCGTGAGGAGGATATATGGTGCGAGCGTGTATACGATCCGTGGGTCGATATGCAGGAAAAAATGGCGGAGCACAATATTCCGCTTTGGGCACATGAAAGTAAGGATCCCGTTAAGGATTTTGATTTCCTTGGATTTACCCTTCAGTATGAGATGTCCTATACCAACGTTCTTAATATGCTGGAGCTTTCGGGTATTCCGCTCCGTGCTGAGGAGAGAGGCGAGGATTTCCCTATCGTTATCGGCGGAGGTCCCTGTGCTTATAACCCCGAGCCGGTTGCTGATTTCTTCGATCTGTTCAATATTGGCGAGGGCGAAAGCTTGCTTGTTGAAATAGTTCGTCTTTACATAAAGATGAAGGATGAGGGCAGATATACAAAGAAGGATTTCCTTCATGAGGCCGCAAGAACAATACCCGGCGTTTACGTTCCTTCCCTTTATGACGTTACGTATAACGATGACGGAACCATAAAGGCGTATACGCCCGTGTACGACGATATTCCTACCAAGATCATAAAGCGAATCGTTGAGGATCTTGACAAAGCGCCTTTCCCCGATTACGCTATAATGCCTTATACAGAGGTGGTTCACGACAGAATCATGCTCGAGGTGTTCAGAGGCTGTATTCGCGGATGCCGATTCTGCCAGGCAGGAATAATCTACCGTCCCGTAAGAGAAAAGACTCCCGGCGTGCTTAATGAACAGGCCAAGTGTATTTTTGAAAATACCGGATATGAGGAGATATCCTTGGCATCGCTCTCTATCAGTGATTACACAGGATTGCCCGAGTTGACAGATAAGCTTCTCGATTGGACTCAGGAGAATATGGTCAGCTTTTCCCTCCCGTCTCTTCGCGTAGACAGCTTTACGAAGGAGCTGATGGAAAAGGTGGCTTCGGTACGTTCTTCCTCGCTTACGTTTGCTCCCGAAGCCGGTACTCAGAGACTTCGTGACGTTATTAATAAAAACGTTCTTGAGGATGACCTTATGAGAGCGGTAAACGTAGCTTTTGATGCAGGTAAGACTCAGGTCAAGCTCTATTTTATGCAAGGACTTCCCACCGAGACCTATGAGGATCTTGAAGGAATCCCCACACTTGCAAAGAAGGTTATCGAAGCATTCTATGCAAATCCCAACCGTAACCGCGCAAAGTCTCCTCAGGTGACCTTCAGCGTGTCCCCCTTTATTCCTAAGCCCTTTACCCCCTTCCAGTGGGAGCCTCAGGATACCCTTGAGGTCATTAAGGAAAAGCAGGAGTTCGTCGGCAAATGTGTGACCGACAGAAAGATCAAATATCAGCACCACGAGGCTGAGATATGCTGTATTGAGGCTGTGCTGGCGCGCGGAGACAGAAGACTTGCTCCCGCTCTTGAGCTTGCTTGCCGCGAGGGCTTTAAATTTGACGCGTGGAGCGAGTTCTTTGATTACAATAAGTGGATGAGCGTATTTGAAAAATGCGGCGTTGATCCCGCATTTTACGCCAACAGAAGGTATTCTTATGATGAAGTATTGCCTTGGGATATCATTGATTGCGGTGTGACTAAGGAATTCCTTATCCGCGAGAGCAAAAAGGCACACGAGGGTGATACTACACCCAATTGCCGTGAAAAATGCTCGGGATGCGGAGCTAACAGACTTGGAGGTGAGAGAACGTGTTGTCCGAAAAAGAAATAAGACCGGGTGAGAAAAAGCTCTCTCTGCCAATGCTTGAAACTCCCGAAACCGTAAGAATTAAATTTTGCAAGGTCGGAAATCTTCAGTTTATTTCCCATCTTGATCTTCAGAGGACTTTCCACAGAGTGCTTGTAAGATCAAACATACCGATGTGGTATACGAAGGGCTTTAATCCTCATGCAAAGCTTGTTTTCGGCGTTCCCCTGTCGGTTGGAACCGAAAGTATGTGCGAAATGGCTGATCTCAGGATCGAAAGAAAAATAAGCCTTGAGGCGATCAAAAATCAGCTTAACGAGCAGCTTACAGACGAGATGTATATACTTGAAGCCTACTATCCTACCACAAAATTCGCGGACATTGCATACGCGGATTACACGATAACTCTCAGCTCATCGGAGATTGACGAAAGCACAGAGAAAAAAGTAGTCGACCTTCTGGCTTCGCCTGTAATGATGGTAAAAAAATCAAAGTCGGGTGAAAAAGAGGTAGATATTACGGCTTTCATCAAGAAGATAGCAATTACTTCAAAAAATGGAGAAATGAAGATAAATGCTATTCTATCCGCGGGTAGTACAGAGAATCTTAATTCCGAGTATATTGTTACTGCATTAAAAAATGCCGGACTTTTTGGCTCAGATCCGGACAGTAGCTACAGAATAATGAGAAATAAGGTTTACGATAAATTTTTAATCGAATTTAAGTGATTTTTATTGTCATTATTACACAATTTCAGCACTAATATATGTTCAAATGAACGAAAATTGTTTTTTGTAATAAAAACATTTGCTTTTTGCTAAAAAATATGATAAAATATAATTAATAACGGGAATACCGTATAATGGAGGAATTTAAACATGGCAATCAAAATGAGAGTTCTCTGCTATCCTGAGAACAAGAAAAAGCTTACCGCAATCGGCAATATGATCAAGGCTGAATACGACCTCAGCGTTAACGCTGTTGACCGCATCCCTTCCGCATATCCTTGCGACAGAGAGCGTATTGTAATTCTTGCTACCAGCGTTAAGGGCAAGCTCCCCGATGATTACAGACTTTACGTAAGAGAGCTTACCAAGGCAAGAGCGCAGAACGTTGCAATTCTCGCTGCGGGCGACGACGAGTGCGTTGAAAAGACCAAGGAGCTTCTCCGTGAGGCAGGCACTAACGTAATCGAAGACGTTATGAAGATCAAGATCGGTCTCTTCGATTCCAAGGTAAGTGATGCCGAGAAGGCAGATATCCTTGCTTGGGTTGAAAAGGTCAAGGCTGAGCTTAAGTAATTCAATACATACAAAAATCCGACGGATCGAGATTTGATCCGTCGGATTTTTTGTTATTGAATTTCAATGAGCTCGTATTCTTTAGAGCCGATTCCCAGCTCTGCGGCGGCGTCAATTGTGTGTCTTCCGTTTCTACTCTCAATTCTCTCAACGAGATGATCGCGACCTCTGTCAGTAGAATTATAAACCAGATCAATGCATGCCTGGTCGATCGCTACGGGGTCAAGAGAAACCAGTATTCCAATATCCTTCATGCAGGGATCCTCAGCAACCGCACAGCAATCGCAGTCAACGGACATATTCATCATAATATTAACGTAGACGATATTACCGTTAAAATATTCAACGACGCTTGATGCAGCATCTGCCATTGACTCAAGGAAGGAATCGTGATCACCGTTCCAAAAATCCACTGTGTCGCCAACACCGTGAATATATTTCTTTCCGTATGCGGATGCAACACCGATTGAAAGCTGCTTCAATGCTCCGCCAAATCCACCCATAGGATGTCCCTTAAAGTGAGACAGTACCAGCATCGAGTCGTAATTTACGATGTTTTTGCCGACGTAGTTTTTCTTGATCTTCTTTCCGTTTGGAATGTCGAGAACGAGATCAGGACCTTCACCGTCGAGCAGGTCAACGCTGAAATGCTCACTCCAACCGTGATTGCGGAGGGTTTCAAGGTGAAGCTTTGTGATATGTCTCGTACCTTTATATGCGGTATTACATTCAACTACGGTACCGCCGACGTGGTCAATAACAGGCTTCCACATTTCGGGCTTTATAAAGTTCTGATTACCTGTCTCACCGGAATGAACCTTTACGGCAACCTTACCTGAAAGCTCCTTGCCTGCAAGCTTGTACATTTCGAGAACCTTTGCGGCATTTATTTCGCTTGAAAAATAAACCTTTGATTTCATCTGTATTAAAACTCCTTGGGAGAAATATAAGCAGTCTTGTCCTTGACGTAGCTTTCGTAATTTTCGATAATGATAGCAACGATCTCATCGGGAGTGCGGGAAGTGGTATCTACTATAAGATCAAAATTGTTGTGGTCAAAATAGTCAACACCGTATATCTGAATAAATCTTTCGCGCTCAACACTGCCTCTCTTGAGAAGACCTTCGCAGGCATCCTCGACAGTTTCATAGTGCTCCTCAGCGCCTCTCTGATTCTTCATAACTCTGGTCGCAGCTTCCATAGGATCGATCGTGAGGAAGATCTTGAATGTGTCCTTTGCAAAATGCCAAGCCATTCTTGAGTCAAATATCAGCTTCTCGTCCTTCTTTTCAATAGAGAGCTTTGTTACTGTGCCGTCGATCTCTTTGTCGAGCGCCGGATCTTCCTTGAGTCTTTCATTAAGCTCAAGAGTAGAGATGCCGAGTCTTCTTGCGAACTCACGGTTTATAGTTCCGGTGCTATATATTTCGTAGCCGTATCTTTCTTTTAAAATGTTGCAGATAGTTGATTTTCCGCTGCCAAGCTTTCCTGTAATTGAAATAAGCATAATTTTAATTCCTCTCTTATCTTAAACAAGAAACCTACCTTTCTGTAAAAAGGTAGGTTTAATTGTTAGAATTACTTTGCCTTAACGAGAACAACAGTGAAGGAATCGCCGTCCTTAACAACGTATTCGCTCATTTTGCCGTCGATAAACTTCTTTTTCTGCTGGTTCTCATCCTTGAGAATAGCCTGAACGTCGTGACCGGTTCCCTTCATGAATGCCCAGTAGTCACCCTTAGCGGTGTTAGCTTTGTAACCACCGATAGAAACAAGAATGTTATTATTATCAACTGTGAACTTATAGTCCTCTTCAATAACAACGTAGTCGCTGATGATATTGAGGATGGTAGGATCTTCGTGACCTCTGTAGTTATAATTTACCGCATCAAAAATAGTTTTACCGGTATTATCCTTGATCTGGAAAGAAACAGTCATATCGTAAAAAGGTCTCTCGGGAAGCTCGATACTTGCATAATCATCGGTATCGCATGCAACGAAAACGCATCCAAGTACAAGAAGTGCAAGCAAGAGAGATATAAGTCTAATGGATTTCATTGAAACATCCTCCAAAATGTATTAATAACTATTATAAATTATACAACATTATTCTTTTTTTGTCAATAGTTATTTTTGTAAATATTTTGTTATTTGACAAGTTAATTGCGAGTTATATCTTTATTATTAAGCATATATTTACGAATGACACGTAGAGCATCCAGAGAGAGTACACTGATATTATAACGCTTGATAGCGGAGACGGCTTTGCCCAGAATACGGCGCAAGCGATCGCGCAAACAATAGCTAACAATGCGACCGCGAGAGATATGAGGAATCTTTCCGCTACGAAGAAAAGCGGATAATGTAAATTGCTTAAAAAGATAAGCGCCACAAAACAAATCAGACCTCTGTAGGCTGAAATTTCGTTGTTCCCTACAATTTTTCCGCACCACATATTCCCTATCAGTATTCCTGCGGCATAGCCTGACAAAAAGCTGAATACAGCACTCGATATCCCCCACACCCATATTGGAGGAAGCGTGTTGCCGAGATCGACTTTATGAAGCATATCAAAGGGGCTTCCCGATATAAAAAATATCAATACGGTAATTGCGGCAGATGCAATTCCGCATATTAAAGAAATATTTGTGAAGAGTGATTTTTTTGTTGACATTATGAAACCTCTAAAAAACTGTGTTGACCGATATCGATCAACACAGTATATGATTCATCTGCTTTTTTTATGAGACCTTGAACCAACCTTCTTGCTTCGATTGCTCTTGACTGTTTTCGGACTCAATGGAATATGCTGAATCATATGTCAGCTTCTGTACCGTATCGGGCACTGAAAAATGCGTCTTGCGCCCGTACTCGGTTTTGGCATATATTTCGCTCATTACTTCATCCCAAATATACACTGAAAGATTTCCTCCAAACACCTCAAGACTCTTGGGGTATTCGTATCCGAACCAAACACCGCCCAAAATTTCCGGAGTGTATCCAACGAAATATCGGTCAAAGCTATTTCCCGAAGTGCCCGATTTTCCCGCGACATCAATTTTCTTATCAAGCTTTATCTTCCCCGCCGCAGTACCGGTGTCAACTACCGTTTCAAGTAATTTAGTCATTATAGCGGCGGTTTCGCGCGAAATAACAGCTTTTTGCTCAGAAGCGTTATCTATTATTATAACGCCATTTTTATCCGTTACTCGATAAAAGGATCTTGGTTTGCTCATTATACCATCTTGATAAATCGAGTAAGCGGCTGTAAGCTCCTTGAGCGTTATTCCGTAAGCGGGCTGACCAAGAGCCAGAGCTGCGTCACCTTTATCGCGCTTTTTGTCGAGGCTTTTGATCCCAAGGCTTTCGGTTAAAAAATCTATAGACTCGTTTGCTCCTATTTGTTGCAAAATTTTTACTGCAACCGTGTTGAGTGAGTGCTCTATTGCATATTTAACGTCGACGTTGCCCACATACCTTCGGTCAACGTTAAGAGGCCACGGAGATTGACCGTTTTCGCCATTTATTACGGGCGAATCCTCGATCACGGTTGACCAATTTATAATTCCTTTTTCAATAGCGGGTGTATAGACCGAGAGCGGTTTTATTGCAGAGCCGGGAGGGCGTTTGGTATCGGTGGCAAAATTGATTACTCTGTTTCCCTTCTTTTCTCCGATCGCACCGACCGTTCCGAGAATATCTCCTGTATAAGGATCTATTATTATCATTGCGGATTGCGCCGTGTCTCCGTTTTCGTCGATGGGAAAATTATATACGTTTGAATAATATTTTTCCATAATATCTTGTATTTGTGGATCCATTGCGGTGTATATCCTATATCCGCCTTTGTATAGCATAAATGAAGCCGCGCTCGGTGATATTTGATACTTTTTACAAAGCTCATTGATCACGTCCTGGCACACCGTATCGATGTACCAGGAATTAACTTTACTGTTTCCCGGTTGTACTTTAAGCCTTATTGGTTCGGAAATTGCTTGGTAACACTCTTTCTCAGAGATCATGTTTTGCTGAAGCATACACTGAAGAACAATATCCCGCCTTTTTTTATTTTCTTCGGGATGTGTTCGCGGATTGTATTTTGAAGGATTGTTTGTAATAGCGGCAATAGTGGCACATTCGGAAAGCGTAAGCTGATCAAGCTCCTTGGAATAGAAATGCTCAGCCGCCGCCTTTACTCCTCTGCAACCGTCGGATAGATTTATAATGTTCATATACGTTTCGAGAATTTCGGTTTTGTCGTACTCCTTCTCGAGATTGATTGCGAAAAATGCCTCGTTCAGCTTTCTGTTTACAGTAGGTTCATCGTGTCCCGTAAGGTTCTTTACCAATTGTTGAGTGATAGTGGAGCCTCCGAAACGCGGTCTGCCAAGTAAATAGTTTAATATTGCCTTACAGCTTCTCATAACATCTATGCCATTATGCTTATAAAACCGTTTATCTTCAATGGCAACAAAGGCATTTTTCAAATTTTGAGGTATATCGTCAAAGGAGGCGTATTCGTATTTTATGCCGTTGTCAAGGATGGCGTCGTTTAACAGTTTAGGCTCTCCGCGTCTCTTATATCTATCCGAAAAATCATAATAATAAAATTCGGTTTTCTCCATGTTACCGTCAATGTTCATCAGCTCGTCTGCTATGCGATTCTTTGAATAACTTTTTAAAATCAAACCGCAAATAACAATTCCTATACAAGATAGCACAGACATAGTGATAAGTGAAAGCAGAACCGCTTTTTTTAGTTTCAACATTTTTTGACCGCCTTATTTGCATTTCAAATATAGTTTTCCTCAAATCAATGAATATATCAGAGCTTTAGCAAAAAAACAATTAACAAAAATGGCATTGTCGGAGGGTCAAAAAAAACGGGATCATTGCGATCCCGTTATTTTTATTTCAAGTATTTCACACGGATTAAAAAATCTTGGTATAATTCGTGTGTTATTGACGGCTCCCCTGCTTATAATGTGCCTGCCGTCGTGTATTCCCGATGTAAACTTTGGGAAAAGCCCTTGATGCGGTGCATATACGCCTCTACCAAATATTCTCCACTGTCCTCCGTGTGCGTGACCCGAAAGAACCAGATCCACAGGCGTGTTTTTTAAATATTTTTCAAAATAATGCGGATAGTGGCAAAGCAATATCTTGTATCCGTCTTTCTCGGCAAATTTTTTTAGAAAATCAAGATCGGGCTCGGGATAATTGAGCGCAGGGTCCATATCTCTTCCGCATACAAGTCCTCCGACATTTATGCTGATTTTATTATCCTCGGCATCTGTTATCTCTACAAGCTCGTCGCAATCGTTAATTATATGGATTCCAAAAGACATTATTGTGTTCAGATATTTTTCTCCAAGCTCTTTGTCGGGAGTCTTTGAATGCTTTCCCATTGCGTGCGAGAAATAAATTTCGTGATTACCGTAGCAGTAATATGTCGGAGCTATTTTGGCGGCTTTTTCCAGAAATTCGAGTCCGTTTTGATTTCGCTTGTCCATATATTCTGCCGCAATCTCCACAATATCACCCGGAAGAAGAATTGCATCGGGAGCTATTGATCTTAATGCTTCCAGAACCTTGCCGTGCGGTCTTGCGTGAAGGTCTGACACCACGGCAAAGGTAACGGTACCAGAGAAGAGTTCCGTATTAACGGAATATTTATTTATTTTCATAGATTATCTCCTTTGATTATTCCTCCAGCTTAAAAACACATCTGTCATCTACAATATAATATTCTGCCGGTATATCCTTGTTTTTCACGTAATACGCGGCTCTTGTTTTGTCGCTGAAAGCAACGATTTCGGCAACTTTATTGTCCGGTAAGCTGTAAAATGACTTTGTTTTGGGACCGCTGTTGCCCAAAACAATAAATTCTGATTTGTCTAAAAGACTATTTATCCTCTGCACCGTATTTTTCGAGCATTCATTGAAAGCCGGAGACAGATAGGTAAGGGCATCTTTCCTTGTTTTTATCTGTAACACAACGATCTCTTGGACAGAGCGGTCAATGTTATAGCATTCGGGCACGATGCTTGTGAATTCAAATACCTTTAGTGAGTCGCCGTATTCATATACGTATGTATCGACTTCATGCATATCTGCAATCTCTTTTATGGGGTACATAAGATAAAACTCTTCCTCGTTTCTTGGGCGAGGCAACCATACCTGTCGCACCTTTTGTGATGAGAATAAAGCGTAGAGTGTGGCAGAATGTGCTCTTGTGTATTTTGTCAAAACTAAAGCCTGTATTTCGGTTGCTCTTCCGTCATAAACAGATTTTAAAGCTTTATTGTAAGAGCTTACGCTTCCGTTTCCTATATCGCATATAACGGCATCCCCACTGTTGTTTGAGAGTACGATCATATCGGAGGTGGACGAGGTGTTTACGTACGCTACCTTCACTCCGTCGTCTAAAGCATTATATACAAATATTGAAGATACAAAAACAAGGATCGCAATTCCGTATGGTATAAGTGAGATGAAAAGATTTCGGCATTTTATAATAAGCGATATTAAAAGCGTGGCGGTGATAAGTATGCCTGCAACGGTTGCAAAAGGATAGTTTAAGGAGGTCAGCGCACCTTCAACGTCTGAGATCTCTGCGCATACGTTGATCATGAAATGCGAAAGCATGAACAAGATCCTGCCTAAAATAACAGACATGATCGGTGTTTTGAAAAAAAGAAGGAATAAAAGCGAGAAAAGAATTATTCCTGCGGTCGGAAGCTCAAGCACTATAGATGACAATATAGAGAAAAAAGAATATTGCTTGATAAATATGCATAGAACTATTATGAGCGGGACTGTTGCAAATAACGTAGTTGCGATCAGCGATAGTAATTTACAAATGAATTTTTTGATCGGATTTGCAATATTGTAAGGCTCTAATACAGTGGTTATGTATTGAGAGAACGGTTTAGTGTATGCCAGTATACCGAGTGTAGCGGCAAATGACATCCAGAATCCTGCATCTATCACGGTTCCCGGCATGATAAATATAAGTATCACTCCCGACAGTGAAAGAGACGTCAAGGGATCAGGAAGCTTTTTTGACAGCCAGGCAAGATATACAAATAATATCATAATGACAGATCTGGCGGCGGAAATCTGCATTCCCGTTAAAAACAAATAGAAAATTGCGCATACCGAAAGAATTATTGCTATCAGATGTCTTTTGACTGAAAAACGCTTGAGCAAAAACAGCAGAAATCCCATAAGAATGCTCATGTGCATTCCGCTTAAAGCCAAAATGTGTGAGGCTCCGGCTCTGGTAAAGTCGCGTTTTATGGTATTCGCTAAAACTTTTTTGTTGCCAAGCAGTATAGCTGAGGACATATTAGCGGTGTCCTCTTCAAGATTTGAATAGAAGATATTTGAAACCTCTGCATTCAAATCGGCAAAAAATATCTGTGGGAGAAAAACGTCTTCTTCGGTAATTTCCACTGCAAACTCATCTTCTGAAACGTAATTGATGAAGATTCCATCGGAATGCATAGCGTTTTTCTCATTATATCCGTTCAGGTCATCAGTGAAATCTTCTGCGCCTACGGTTGCTTTGAATTTGAATCCGCTTTCCAGCACTGAATTGTACTTGCAATCAAGAGTGGCGCTGTGAAGAGTGGGTTCGCCGTTTATCTCTGTAACCAGCACGTTGTATCCGGTTAAATTAGAGTCGCGGTATCTTGTCGAAACCACGATTGCCTCTATGCTGCATTCCGTTCCGTAATATTTTTCGAATGATTTAGCGTTAACGTCGAAGAATACGTATGAGGATATAAGGGAGGCTATTATCATTGTGGAAGAAAGCGAAATACAAAGCATCGAATATGCAGATATCCTCTTTAAAAGTACGTATATCAGAGCGGTTATTATCAGGATGGAGGTAGTTATTAAAATGACCGTAAATTTGTAGCTTGGAAGGAGAAAAAATCCAACTATTGAAAAAAGCATTGAAATTAAACAGGCTGTGAACAACGGTCTTTTCTCAAATATGTTTATAACGTACACCTCCCTTTGAATATTTTTGCTTAAAATGACCAAAAAACAACTTTTTTAAAAAATTGCTTGACAAATCGAAAAAAAACATATATAATATATTAAAATATGTCGTTTTACGACGGAATGGAGAATTTTGATATGTTCGAAACACTCAAGAAGATACTTGTTGAGGAGCTTCAGGTTAAGGAAGAGGTAATTACTCTCGACGCTGAGCTTTCAAGTGATCTGGGTATTAATTCTATCGAGCTTGCTGACTTGGTAATGCTTTGCGAAGAAAAGTTCGGCCTTTCTATCGAGGACGAGGATCTTCACAGCTTTATTACCGTTGGCGACGTAGTAAACTACCTCGAGTCCCACGCATAATTTCTTGAATTTTATTTAACAACGTCCGCATCTTTAAAAGATGCGGATTTTGTTTTTTGTCATTATATCGGATAACAAACGTATGCCTCTGCTCCGTTGCCGCGAAGTAGCTTTTCAACTTTTAAGGCATTGTCGATATTTTGGAAGATGCCGAAGACCGACGTTCCGCTGCCGCTCATCATGGATGCTATTGCACCGTTTTCTGTCATAGTGCTTTTTAATTCTGTAACGCATACACGCTCTGGCTCAACAACGGTCTCAAAAATGTTGAAAAGCCCACTGCAAAATGATCCGATATCGTTATTTTGATCCGAAATCAGTATAATATTACATTTATCTTCCCGAGGGTGGTAGTTTTCGAATTTATTGAATTTGACGTCAAGCGCGCGATAGGCGGCGGGGGTAGACATTCCCTCGCCCTTTTTTGCAACTACAATTGGGAATTCAGGCATGGAAGGAACAGGTGTCATTATCTCTCCGATACCTTCAACAAGACAAGCACCGCCTTTTATACAGAAAGGCACGTCTGCACCGAGTTTTGCTCCGAGATCACACAATTCCTCGGTTGAGAGCGGTTTATCGCAAAGAGAGTTGAGCGCGATAAGAGCTGCGGCGGCGTCGGCGCTTCCTCCGGCAAGGCCCGCAGACATGGGGATGCGCTTTTCGATGTGAATCTCAATATTTCCGCATATCGGGAAAATATCAGCCGCCTTATATGCCAGATTTTTTGCATCACATGGGATTTCGGGCTTATCGCAGGTAAGAGATATGCTCTTATTTTTATTTGGAGAATATGAAACGGTAACCGTGTCGTGCAGATCGATTCTCTGCATAATGCTGAGGATGTTATGGTAGCCGTCGTCTCTTATTGATCTTATATCGAGAAATAAATTTATTTTGGCGTAGCCGGGGACCGAAACCGTCATATATCCTATCCTTTCGACAAATATTGATATTTTTATAATTATATACCTTAGTTGTTATAATTTTGTGAATAAAGATATTTTTTATAAATTTATATTTGGAAATGTGTTGGCGACCTATTGACTTATAAGGCAAAAAGGATTATAATATATAATGAAATATTATGTGTAACCGTACTGTGGTTACAGTATTAAAACAGAGGTTAAAAATGAACGACAACAATGTAAAAAAAGGTGGAATATCTGTTGAGACGTCTCACATATTCCCTATTATTAAAAAATGGCTTTATTCCGAAAAGGATATCTTTTTGCGCGAAATAGTTTCAAATGCGACCGATGCTGTTACAAAGCTTCGCCGTCTCTCTTCTCTCGGTCAGTATGACGGAGGCGACGAGGAATATGCGGTCAAGGTCACGCTTGACAAAGAGGCGAAGACCATCACGGTTTCCGACAACGGTATAGGTATGACCGCTGAGGAGCTTGAGAAATATATCTGCTCTATCGCTCTTTCGGGAGCTCTTGACTTCATTCAGAAATATGATGAGGATGCGCAGAATAACGGTATTATCGGACATTTCGGACTCGGCTTTTATTCTTCGTTTATGGTATCCGACACTGTCGAGGTAATTACCAGATCCTATAACGGAGACGGTGCTCTTCGTTGGGTATGCAACGGCGCGGGCGAATATGAGATCGAAGGCGCGGAAAGAGATACCCACGGTACCGACATTATAATGCATATTTCCGAAGAGGAAGAGGCATATCTCAACGAGTCTAAGATCAAAGAGATACTTGATAAGTATTGCGCATTTATGTCAGTCAATATTTTCTTTGATTCTATCGGCGAAGAGGATAATGCTGATAAAGCGAATGACGTCTCTCCCATTAACGATACCACTCCTCTTTGGTTAAAGAATGCATCGGATTGTACCGACGAGGAATATGCGGACTTTTATAAAAAAGTTTTCCGTGATTTCAAGGAGCCTCTTTTCCATATCCATATCAACGCGGATTATCCCCTTAACTTCAAGGGTATCCTCTATTTCCCTGCAAGACTTAACGATTACGAATCCTATGAAGGACAGGTAAAGCTCTTCTATAACCAGGTCTTCGTAGCCGATGATATCAAAGAAGTAATTCCCGATTTTCTGCTTATGCTCAAGGGTGTGCTTGATTGCCCTGAATTGCCCTTGAACGTATCGAGAAGCTATCTCCAGGATAATGCATACGTAAAGAAGGTATCTGCACATATCGTAAAGAAGGTTGCCGACAAGATATGCTCTCTTTGCAACAACGATCGTGAGAAATATGAAAAGATCTGGAGCGAGCTGAAGATATTCTTCGAGTATGCCGCGCTTCGCGACAAAAAGTTCTATGACAGAGTTAAAAAATGCTATCTTCTTGAGCTTACCGACAGTAGCTTTATGACCGTAGAGGAATATCTTGCCAATTGTGAAGAAAAGCACGAGGGCGAGGTATATTATGCAACCGACAAGGCTCTTCAGGCGCAGTATATCTCTATGCTTGAATCCGAGGGCGTCAAGGTAGCTCTGCTTTCACATCAGCTTGATACTCAGTTCATTTCAATGTGTGAGATGAACGATAGCGATATAAAGTATAAGCGCATCGACTCCGACATTTCCGATATACTCAAGGGAGATGGAACTGCCGTGGAAAATGCCGCGCTTACTACCCTTTTCAGGGAAGCTGTAGGCAATGAAAAGCTTGAAGTCGAATTTGAGATGCTTAAAGATGACAGCGTTCCCGCGCTTCTCACTCTTTCCGAGGAATCCCGAAGGATGGAGGATATGATGAAGATGTATGCAAGCATGGGAATGGGCATGGGCGAGATGCCGCTTGAGTATACTCTCGTGCTCAATGCTTCGTCTCCTCTTATAAATAAGCTTTCCGCTATTATTGAAGGTGATAATGATAAGGCGAAGCTTATTGCAAGCGAGATCTACCGCCTGGCTCTTATTTCGCAGAGACATATGACTGCCGACGAGATGAAGGCATTCCTCTCCAACAGCTTCAAGATACTGGGTATGCTCTGATGGGACTTATATACTCTGATATTCCAGAGCTTGAGGGCAGCAATACCGAAATCGCGCTCGCTAATCTGTCTTCCCTTGAGCTTTCCCTTGAGGAGCTTATAGAAAAGCGTATGGCGCACCTTTCTGAGCTTTCGGATGCAATTTTGCAGGACGGAGGCGATCCCGACGTTATAAAGAGTATTTTCCTGTCTATAAAATCCGAGGGAAATGCCGATTCGGGCAACGTTATTGAGGAAAACCGCCACGTCGCGGATGTGATGTTTTCGAAGCTTTCGTTGATTGAAAGGCTTGCGGTATTTAAGGAAACCTTTTCTAAAATGAGCTCGGAAAAGCGAAAATTTTTCAAACAGTATTGGAACAGTGCAGACGTTTTGGCAGATGACGAATCGACCGATAGGATAGCATATCTTAAGAATTCATATAACGATATGGCATATATGCAGTTTGCTTCCCTTCTGAATTCACCGCGCGCGGCATACTTTAACAGTATTACCGACGTGTGTGAAAGCGTTTACAACGGGAGCTGCGAGTATTGTATTTTGCCCGTTGAAACTATGGAGGATGGAAAATTGTTGTCCTTCTACGAGCTGATACTGAAATACGGTTTTAATATCTGCTCCGTTTATGAGCTGAGAAGCGATAAAGGATTTACCCGTTATGCTTTGATAGGCAGAAATTTTGACCTGAGAAATGCAGGAATAAAATCCAAGGCGCGCAATCGATATCTTGAATTCGTGGTGTCTGAGAACGACTCAATATCCGATATTCTGATCGCCGCCGAGTTTTGCGGCTTGAAGCTGAGAAGGATCGACACCTTAAACGTGAGTCTGGATAAGAATTCAAAGGGCGCTTACATCTGTCCCGAATTCAGGGTTGACGGATCGGATCTTCAGACATTTTTAGCTTTTTTGGCAATTGATATTTCGGGAATCATTCCCGTTGGGCTTTATATGCAGATATAATTTTTAATTAAAAAGAATATAATTTTGAAAGGAAGTATAATTATGGAACACATTACTTACACTACTAAAGGCACTTGCTCCCGTCAGATCGACATCGATATTGAAAACGGCGTGATCGTTGAAGCAAAATTTACCGGCGGATGCTCGGGTAACACTCAGGGCGTTGCGGCTCTCGTTAAGGGTATGACCGTTGAGGAGGCTATTAAGAGACTCAAGGGTATTCATTGCGGTCCTCGTCCCACCTCTTGTCCTGACCAGTTAGCCCTTGCTCTCGAACAGGCTAAGAACGCATAAAACATAAGATTTATTTGCTTATTTTTAAAAATTATTGAAAGGATTATTTTTCAATGACTTACCTTGAAAACTATAACCTTTGGTTGAATTCTCCCGTGCTTACCGAAGCGGAAAAACAGGAGCTCCGCGATATTGCTGACAATGACGAAGAGCTCCAGATAAGATTTACCTCGGGCCTTACCTTCGGTACTGCAGGCCTTCGCGGAACAATGAAGACCGGTATGAATGCGATGAACGTTTATACCGTTGCTCAGGCAACCCAGGGTCTTGCTACTCTTATTCATAAGGAAGGCAGAGCGGCTGACGGTGTTGCCATCGCATACGATTGCCGCAACAACTCCGAATTGTTTGCCAAGGTTTCCGCAGAGGTTTTAGCGGCGGCAGATATTCCCGTTTACATTTTCGACGCTCTCCGTCCTACTCCCGAGCTTTCCTTTGCTCTCCGTGAGCTTAAGTGCGTTGCGGGTATAAATATAACCGCTTCTCACAATCCCAAGCAGTATAACGGTTATAAGGCTTATTGGGAAGACGGCGCGCAGCTTCCCCCCGAGCACGCTAACACCGTTTATGAGGAGATCTGCAAGATCGATATTTTCAACGACGTAAAGAGAGTTGATTTTGACGCGGCGGTTGCCGAGGGCAAGATCAAGATCCTCGGTGCTGAAATGGATGAGCTTTATCTTGCAGAGGTTCAGGCGCAGGCGGTCAATCCCGACGCGGTCAAGGCGGTTGCAGATGAGCTTAAGATCGTTTACACTCCCCTTCACGGTACGGGTCACAAGCTTATCCCCGAAATACTTGCAAGAACCGGAATCAAGCATCTTTACAAGGTCGAGGAGCAGTTCGTTATCGACGGCGACTTCCCCACCGTTTCAAAGCCCAATCCCGAGTATGCAGAGGTATTTGACCTTGGTATCGCTATCGCAAATAACGTAGGAAGCAATCTTGTAGTTGCTACCGACCCCGATGCTGACCGCGTTGGCGTTGTTGCAAGAACAAAGGACGGAAGCTTCAAGACCATCACGGGCAACCAGATGGGCGCGCTTCTTATCGATTATATCATCACCGCTTACGAGGAGACCGGCACTATGCCCGATCAGCCCTACGTGGTCAAGTCGATAGTTTCCTCGGAGCTTGCTACAAAGATTTGTGAGGCGCATAACGTAGAGATGTTCAACGTGCTGACCGGCTTTAAGTTTATCGGTGAGGTCATCAAGAACCACGAGGCAAGCGGCGAAGGCTCTTACATCTTCGGTTTTGAGGAGAGCTACGGCTACCTGAAGGGTACTTACGCCCGCGATAAGGATGCGGTTGTTGCAACTATGCTTATCTGCGAGATGACCGCATACTATCACGCTAAGGGTATGACTCTTTACGATGCTCTTGAAGGTCTTTACGAAAAGTACGGCTTCTGCCTTGAGAGAAACGTTGAGATATATATGGAAGGCATTGACGGTCCTGCTAAAATGGCGGCTCTGCTTGACGGTATGAGAAAGAACACTCCGGCGTCTCTGGGCGGTGTTAAGGTCGTTACATTTGGCGACTATAAGGCGCAGACCTTTACAAGCGTTGAGACCGGCGAGAAGACCTCTACGGGTCTCCCTGCATCCAACGTTCTTTCCTTCAAGCTCGAAAACGGCGACGTTGTTATCGTCCGTCCCTCCGGCACCGAGCCTAAGGTTAAATTCTACTTTATGGTCTCCGCCGCAGATCAGGAAACCGCGCTTGCTAATATTGAGGCATATAAGAAGACGCTTAATATCTAATACTATAAAGTTACCGCCGAGAGATGCACTAAGGCTTCTCTCGGCGGTGTGTTTATACTATGCTTTCTTAAAGATAAATATAAGCACCAATAGTTTTGATTGTATTGTCATCGTATTTAAGCCACCCATCGAGTATAGCTTGCTCGACAACATATCCTCTTTCTATGTCAGGAGCCTGCTTGAATAAACTGTAAATTTCATCCCTCAATGAAGTCAGCTTTTTGCTTAATTGTTCATTATTCGTTTTTTCTGCATTTCTATCAAAAATTACAACATTGGGAATGATAATAGTGCCGTCCTTTTTCAGATAGCCATATTCAAGCATCCTTTCAAGATAAGATTTCTCACATGCCTCAATACGCCCGCTGCAAACCAACCATAGCGTATATGCTTCTTTCCAACTCAAATTAAGCGGAGTTTTTTCGCAGATGTTATTATATCGAAACTTAAATTGCGAGAAGTCTATATCCTTTTTTATTTCATTCACATCATGTGAATGATATCCGTGTTGTCCTACAAAATCAGGCTGCTTCCAATCAATAGTTTCATATCCTATTAACTCCCAATCACCATCATCAGGTCGTGTGGGATATGAATTTCTGTATTCTACAGAAGTATGATTCGCTGTATTGGCTGCCCACTTTAACCAATCAAATGCACGTACGATCAAAGTCCATTTAGCCGCTTCATATCCCACGTAATCATAATTGACTTTTGATCCATCCTCATTAATATAAGTATCAATCAACTCGCAAATTTTGTCCGTCAAAGTTTTCTGAATGTTTTTGTTGTTATCATATTTTTTGCGCTGTTCTTCTTTGCTGACTATTTTAAATGCCGTTTGATACTTATTTTCGCTCTTGACAAGCAGCTGTTCACGAGTCAAAAATTCAAGCTCATCTTCCATATAAGGCAAAGCCATGCCTATCTCAAGTGCCAGTTCCTCGGCGGTTTGCGGATTTTCGTATGTCTCAAGGAAAATATTTTTATATAACAAATGCGTGATAATAGACCAAGGCTGTCCTTTCTTTCCGTCCCTACCGTTCATAACAAAAGTTATTTGCTCGGGATTATAACTGCGTTTTCCAAATTCTCTTGCCATATCCATACCTTCTTTCAAAATTTGTCTTGCACGGAAAAGCTTTGATTTAACCGTGCTTTCGGAAAGCGACAAAGAAGATGCAATTTCACGAATATTTTTGTTTTCTATGTAATAGGCAACGACTATATTGCGGTAATCACTTTTGATGAACGCCAGCTCTCGCCGAAGAAGAGCCAATTGCTCCTTGTGAACAAGTTCCTCAAGGATATTTTCGCTTTCGTCCTCTATTTCATAGTCTTCGATATGGTCACCGGTTACCATGTCGTTCCGACTATGTTTTTTCTTTGCCCAAAGCGCGTAGCGGTTTCGTGCGATCTGCCATACCCACGCCGAAAAGCTCGTTGGAATCGTGCCTCTATTCAGCGCAGTGATGATCTGAAGAGCTATGTCTTGTGTCAGATCCTCTGCTTCAATATGACTTCCCGTCTTTTTTAGGCAGAAGTAAAACAGCTTTTCCATATAGTTTTCGGCAAATTCATTCATAAGCCGATCGCGCATAGCATTCGTTTCTTGCATTTTCTCGCCTCCTTTCACCCATATAGTGTGCTGCGTTTGAATTTGGTTGCAGACTTTATTGATATTTTATCACAAAAATTTGTTTTTGTCTATATAAAATGCCGAGAGCGACTAAACAGTTACTCTCGGCGGTGTTTTTTATTTAATTACCACGTTATCCTCTCCGATAATTCCCTTCAATTCCTTTATGGCGTACTCTGAATAATACATTCTCTCGCTATATTCGGAATACTTTGCCGTGGAGGAATCATAGAAAATAACGGTGACTGTTCCCTCGTTGAAGATATCCACCATATTCTTGGCTTTTTTGAATACCTCGCCCGACATATCGGGAACGCGAAGGTATATCTTCTGAGGTGTTGCGGTGGCTTCTTTTGGAGTGGTCACGCTCGTGGGGGCGATAGCTTTGGGTGCGGTTTTCGGTGCAGGCTGCTGCGCCGCGCTTCCGGTTGCCATACCGTACATCGAAAGATACATATTTATCATATCGGGAGCTCCGGTATTTTGCGCAGGTGCTTCGACAGTAGTGTCGGTTTGAGCCTTGGTCAATTCTTCGGGCTTGCCTTTTGGGGCGCTGTGCTCAACGTATCTCTCGTTTTCGATAAGAGGTGTGATATTGTTGATCAAAATCTTTGGCTCGTCGTCATCCTTGATAGAAACCGTTCCCTCGACGTAGATAGCGCTATCAACGATTATATCAGGATAAAACTCGTTATATTTCTTCGGGAAAACTATGCATTCCACCTCGCCGAACTTGTCCTCAAGGTTGAAGAAAGCCATTCGGTCGTCGTTCTTAGTAGTTTTCAGCGAAACCGAGCTTATAATGCCCACCAGCTTAACCTTATCCTTGTCGGAGTAGATAAGCTCGCCGTCATCGCTCTTTTCGCAGAGCTCTGCGGTGGTGATACTGTCAAGTGCTTCAACGTGCTTCGAGTAATTATCAAGCATATGACCCGAAAAATACATTCCCGAGGCATCCTTCTCCATCAGAAGCTTTTCTCTTATTCCGTATTCGGGAATATCCGGATAATCAAAGCTCGGTACGTCGAAGCTACCCATTCCCATCGAAAACATATCCATTTGTCCTGCAGGATTATTTCTGCTCTTCTGCTGAACGTTATCGATGATCGTTTCGTAAGATGCAAGCAGCTGTGAGCGGAAAAGCCCAAGACCGTCAAACGCGCCGCATTTTATAAGAGCCTCGACTTGGCGCTTGTTGAGGTCGGTGACCGCGCTCATACGCTCAACGAAATTATCAAAGGAGGTAAATCTTCCGCCGCCCTGTCGCTCATTGATGATAGCTTCAAGCATCTGTTTTCCAACGTTTTTGAGGGCTAACATACCGAAACGTATGTTGCCGTTTTCTCTATCGGTAGCAAAGGTTACACGGCTTCCGTTTATATCGGGCGGCAATACCGAGATGCCGAATTTTGAGCATTCGTTTATATATTCCACGCTCTTGACCTGATTGCCCAGCACGCTGGTAAGAAGAGCCGCCATATACTCTGCGGTATAGTGTGCCTTAAGGTAAGCGGAGCGGTAGCTTATGACCGCGTAAGCGGCGGCATGAGCCTTGTTGAAGGCATAGTTTGCGAAGCTTGCCATATCGTCAAAGAGCTTTTCGGCTTTTGCCTTGTCAATGCCCTTTTCATTAGCACCCGAGATGAATTGCTCTCTTTCTGCCTCAAGCACGTCCGCCTTTTTCTTGGACATAGCGCGGCGCACAATGTCCGCATGCCCGTAGGTATAACCCGCAACGGTTCGGAAGATGCTCATGACCTGCTCCTGATACACGGTACAGCCGTAGGTGGAGCGAAGTATAGGCTCAAGCTCGGGAAGATCGTATACGACCTTTGAGGGATCGTGACGGCACTCGATGAACCTTGGTATCGAGTCCATAGGACCGGGACGGTAGAGCGAAATGACCGAGATTATATCGTCGATACATTCGGGACGAAGATTTTGAAGCACCTGCTTCATTCCCGCGGATTCAAGCTGGAAAACGCCTGCGGTTTCGCCCTTTGAGATCAACTCAAAGGTCTTTTTATCGTCAAAGGGTATCTTTTCTATATCAAAATCGGGCTCAAATTCCTTTATCTGAAGCTGAGCGTCATTTATTATAGTGAGATAGCGCAAAGCCAAAAAGTCGAATTTGAGAAGTCCCAGATCGGCTATGGTGTCCATATCGAACTGAGTTACCAGCGTGCCGTTGCTTACCGAGAGCGGTACGTATTCCGAAATAGGCTTGTCCGTGATTACCACACCTGCCGCGTGCACAGAGATGTTTCTCGGCATTCCTTCGAGGGATATAGCTGTGTCGACAAGCTTTTTGAACTGCTCCGAGCCCTCGTAAAGAGTCTTTAATTCGGGAAAACGGAGCGCGTTCTTTAAGGTTATGCCAAGCTCTTGGGGTATAGCCTTCGCTACCGCGTCAACGTCGGAGTAAGACATTCCCATAGCACGACCGCAATCTCTTACAGCCGCCTTTGCCGCAAGAGTACCGAAGGTGATTATTTGAGATACGTGCTCTCTGCCGTATTTGCGCGTGACGTATTCAATTACCTCGTCGCGTCGGTTGTAGCAGAAGTCCATATCAATATCGGGCATGCTGACTCTTTCGGGGTTAAGAAAACGTTCGAAAAGCAGATCAAATTTGATCGAGTCAATGTCCGTAATGCCCAAAAGATAGGCAACAAGGCTACCGGCACCCGAGCCACGTCCGGGGCCTACGGGGATATCGGCGTTTTTCGCAAATCCTACGTAGTCCTGAACGATAAGAAAATAGTCGGCATAGCCCATTGTATTTATAACCGAAAGCTCGTAATCAATGCGCTCTCTGTATGCGTTTTCATCGTTGTGAGATTCACTACCGAAGACAAGATGACCGTTCTTTATTCTGCGCTCAAGTCCTGCAAGCGTAAGCTGTCGCAGATAGTCTTCAGCTGAAAGACGGTTAGGACACGGGAATTTTGGCAAGAACACCTTGTCGAATTCTAGCTCAAGCTGACACATATCCGCGATTTTGACGGTATTCTCTATCGCGCCCTCGTACTCGCCGTAGATACGCTTCATTTCGTCGGTAGTCTTGATATAATAATCGTCCACGCCAAAGGTGGGCTTATTCTGGCTATCAAGAGTTGTGTTGGTCTGAATGCACATCAATACCTGCTGGATCTCGGAGTCGCGGCGGCGGAGATAATGGCAGTCGTTGGTAGCTACCATAGGAAGTCCGGTCTCTTTTGCCAGATTGACAAGAAGAGGCATAAGCTGCTTGGTTTCTTCTGTTCCGTGATCCTGAAGCTCGATATAGAAATTGTCCTTGCCGAAAATGGCGGCATAGTCAAGCGCGGTCTTCTTTGCACCCTCAAGGTCACCAACTGCAAGAAGCCTCGGTATCTTGCCCGAAAGGCAGGCGGAAAGCGCTATAAGTCCCTCGCTATGGGCGCGGAGCAGCTCCTCGTCTATACGGGGCTTGGAATAAAATCCTTCGGTAAATCCCAATGAAACGAGGTGTATAAGGTTTTTATAGCCCACCATGTCCTTGCAAAGCAGGACGAGGTGATAATATGAATCGTTATTGGCGCGTTTATCAAATCTTGAGGACGTGGCAACGTAGACCTCGCAACCGATTATAGGCTTGATTCCCGCTTTTTTGCAGGTTTTGTAGAATTCGATGACGCCGTACATATTGCCGTGGTCGGTTATTGCCACTGTGTCCTGATCGCATTCTTTAAGCCTTGCAGGAATTTCTGAGATGCGGCAAGCGCCGTCCAGCAAGCTGTATTCACTGTGCAGATGAAGATGTACGAATTCTCCCATTTGGCACCGCCTTTCCTTTGTTTTTAAATAAGATTTCTTTGTTTCGCAAGCTCTACTGCCTTTGAAAGTCTGTGATTTACTCCCGATTTTGAGATGGGAGGCACGTGCAATTCCGCAAGCTCAGAAAGTGTGAGCGAGGGATTGGCTAATTTGAGTGCCGCCGTTGCCTGTATGTCGGGACTGAGTTCCTCGAAGAATCCCGTTGCGATCAAGGCTTCGATCGCCTCGACCTGTGCGCTCGATGCGCTAACCGATCTTGCTATATTGCTTGTAACGCAGTTTGTAGCGCGATTCTCGTAATTTCTGAGGTCCTTTTCAACGTAGCTGTCGAGAAATTCGAACAGTGTTTTATTGGCACCGATAACGGTCAAAACGTCTTCAATAGCGGAATTGTTTTTGTAAAACACGCTGAATTTTCCCTGCCTTGCCGTAATTCCGGGTGCTTCTGACACTATTTCCTCGAGTACCGAGTGAATGAGCCAAACTCGGGTATCGTTTTGAGCGTGTATCTCAAACGTATATGACTTTTTAGGATCGCTTACGCTTCCCGAAGCGCAAAATGCCGCACGGGCAAATGTCTTTTTACAGTTTTCGCAGGAGAAGAAGGAGTCGAGCCTTTCGGCATCATCATCGCTTCCCGAAAATTCGTCCGCAAATGCGATAAATTCAGATAATTTAGCGGATTTAAATCTAAGATCAACCGCCGAGAAGCATCCGCGTTTGATTTCACGTTTTTCGGGTTCAATTTTAAAAATTGATTTGAGGTAATGGCACAATTGCTCAGCGGTAGATTTGTCGGAAAGCTTTAATTCGATAATTCCGTCCAACGTGCTCGAAGACATAAGCGCGCCTAAAATGTATGCTTTTTTGCAGCAATTGCCTTTTATTTGTAAGGAGTTTAACTCTTCCTTCACTTGTGATGAAAACGACATTAGTACCTCTTTCTTTAATATGGCAGATATATGATCTCGCTTTCAAGCTCAACGCCGAAATTCTCTTTTACGGTTTTCTTTGTGTGTTCAATGAGAGACAAGACGTCAGCAGAAGTAGCTCCTCCAACGTTTATAGTAAATCCTGCATGCTTTTGAGATATCTGTGCCCCGCCTACGGTGTATCCCTTGAGACCCGAATCCTCGATCAGCTTGCCTGCGAAATGTCCTGAGGGGCGCTTGAAGGTACTGCCCGCGTTGGGGTATTCGAGAGGCTGTTTCTCTTTTCTTGACGTCATATTTTTGGTCATAGTCAAAAAAATATCTTCGGCATTTCCCTCTTTCAATTCAAGGGTAGTTGAAAGAACGATATATTCGGGATGATCTGCAAAAACAGAATGTCTGTAGTCAAATTTATGGCCTTCGGCGTTGATCTTTTTAATTTCGCCGTCACTTGTGTCAAAATACTCGGTTTCGATAACAACGTCGGACATCTGACCACCGTATGCGCCGGCATTCATATAGACCGCACCGCCAACCGTTCCGGGAATTCCGTATGCAAATTCAAGTCCTGTAAGAGAATGCTTTTTTCCTGCCTCGCCCGCAAGCTCGGTGAGGGATTTGCCGCAATCTGCCCGTAGGAGAGTTCTATCTCCTCTGCGGATATACTGAATATCGGATACGCGCTTCGTAAAGATTATGATACCGTCAAAGCCCTTGTCATCAAAAAGAATATTGCTTCCGTTGCCGATAATCTTGTATTTATAGTTGCAATTTTTGATCTCTTTCAATACGGAGACTAACTCGTTTTTGTTTGCGGGAAAGATCGCAAATCTTGAGGGGCCTCCTATTTTGAACGAGGAGTGCTTTGCAAGGGGTTCGTTTTCTTTTATTTCAATCGTATTGAAATCAAGCATAAATTTCCTCTCCGAAGATCAAACAATATCTTCTATCTCTGAAAGTTTGCTGATGATATGGGTTATTTTCATTCCCTCGGGCGCATTTTTTCCTTCGGGATTATACCAGCAGGTATCAATTCCTGCATTTATTCCGCCCTTGATGTCGGACGAGAGCGAGTCACCGATAATTACCGACTTTTCCGGATCAAAATCGGGAATTCTTGAAAAGACCGCGTCAAAGTAGGCTTTAGTAGGCTTTTCCGCGCCCATTTCCTCGGAAATGAACATATCCTCGAAATATTTACGAATTGGGCTCTTGTCGAATCTGCCGTGCTGGACAACGGCATAACCGTTTGTTACAATAAACAGTCTGAATTTACCGCAAAGCTTTTCGCAGAGCTCCTCAGCACCGTCTAAAAGGTAGCACTTTTGTGACAGCATTGTCAGATAATGATTTGCAATCATCTTTGCATCGGCATCGGTCAATCCGTAAAAATCAAGGAATGATTTCCAACGTGCGATAAAAAGGTCTTTTTTTGTGATCTCTCCACGCTCCAGCATCTTCCAGTATCCCTTGTTTATTTCGGAATATTTGGAGATGATTTCATCTGTATCCGGAAGTCTGACCAGAGCGAGAACGTCCTTTACCGCCTCGTGCTCGGCACGCTTGAAATCGAATAGCGTGTCATCAGCATCAAATAAAATTGTGGTATATTCAGACATAATAATTACCGCCTTAGTTCAATATAATAATATTATACAATATAAAAGCAAAAATTGCAACACCAAATTTGTTTTTGATGCCGCAATTTTGCGAATATTAATATTTAACTCTGCAATCGGGACAGTAATCATCGTAGCAGCTGTTTCTCGCGCAAATAGGACAGATGTGTTGCTCTATCTCACGGGTAAGATTTATGGGGTATCGTGTACCCTTAAGTCTGTGTACCCGGTCTCCGACACAATATACTTTTCCGACCTTCTGGTATGGGAGCCTCAGCTTGACCTTTCTGCCGCTTTTATCAAGTTGAACGTACATAACCAACTCATCCATAGTCATCAAGACGCCGAGTCTCGAGGGAGTGCGAATGACGTCTCTCCTTACGGAAACTACGGTTCCCGTCCATTCTCTTGCGAAAATGTCGTGAAAATATCGGATTTTCCAAGCGATAAAAGCGAGTATGCCGACGGAAATGCCAATAGAAGCGAAGGTATATATGATGTGTGAATTACCGTAATCCGGTATTCCCTCGTGTGAGTTGGTGTAGTAGCACAATGCACCGAGTATCACAGCGATAACGAGCAAAATAATTGTTTTATAAAATATCTTTAATCGAAGTCTTTGTTTTACAGTCATCTCTATGCCTCCGAATCTTGATTATGATATAATTATATCACACGGTCAAGTGATTGTCAATAGCGTTTTTGAAAATATTTCAAAAATTTGCAAATTTAGAATTTTCTTTCAAAATTATATATAATATTATAAATTAATACTTGAAAAATCTTTCAAAATGAGTTATAATATAATGTGGATGTTTATTTTCGGGAGGATTTGAGGATGAGCAAGGATATTAAGATAGGGTTGCTTGGCTTCGGCTTTATGGGAAAGACTCATGCCTTTTCGGTATCTGCTCTCCCCTTTTATTACGACGGTCTTGATTTTACCGCTGAATATGCTGCGGTGTGTACCTCTCATATAGAAACCGCAAGGGCGGCAACCGAAAGATTTTCTTTAGGTTATGCCACCGTTAACGAGAATGACGTTATAAATGATCCCGATATTGACGTTATCGATATAAGCACGCCAAACGTTTTCCATTATGAAACGGCAAAAAAGGCAATACTTTCAGGTAAGCACGTTTTGTGCGAAAAGCCATTGACGGTCACCGCCGAGCAAGCAAGAGAGCTTGATGCTTTGGCTAAATCGGCTTATGAGAAAAACGGTCAGGTATGCGGAATGGTCTTTAACAACCGACATTTTTCCGCTATAAGACGCGCGAAAGAGCTAATTGAAGGCGGACGTCTCGGCAAAATACTTTCATTTGATTTCAAGTATCTGCATAACAGCTGTATCGATCCCGAAAGATTTGCAGGCTGGAAGCAGGATAAGGAGATATGCGGCGCAGGAACACTTTTCGACCTTGGCGCGCATATAGTTGATCTGTGCCGATACCTTTGCGGCGAGTTTGACGAGGTATATGCAAAGGAGCATATCGCATTCCCTACTCATAAGACAAAGGACGGTTCATTGTGGGAAACAAATGCGGATGAGGCGGTCTATATGACGGCAACGCTCAGATGCGGTGCGACAGGCACGCTTACCGCGAGCAAGATAACTGTTGGTGAGAACGACGGCTTGACCTTTGCGATATACGGAACCGAGGGCGCGATTAAATTTGACCTTATGGAATCGGATTGGCTCTATTATTACGATGCCAATGCAGAGGGAGGCAATTTTGGCGGCATGCACGGTTTTACCAAGATAGAGTGCGTAGGAAGATATCCTGCACCCGGAGGAAAGTTCCCCTCCCCAAAGGCGCAGAACGGATGGCTTCGCGGACATATTGCATCGATGTATGCCTATCTCTCTGCGGTAAGCGAAGGTAAACAGGCTTGCCCCTCTTTTGAGGACGGAGCAAAAGTCCAAGAGATACTCGAGGCGGCTCATATTTCTTCCCTTGAAGGTAAGGCAATAAAAATATAATAATAACCATATAAGGAGGCGGATACAATGAAGATAATCGGAGTCACCGGTCCCAGCGGTGCCGGCAAGGGCGCTGTATCTGAGTATATGGCGACAAAACACGGCTTTAAGGTTATCGATGCCGATAAGGTTTATCATAACATTATATCCGCACCTTCGGATTGTGTGAGAGAACTCGTCGAGAATTTCGGGAATAGTGTTTTGAATGAAAACGGCGGTATTGATCGCAGAGCTCTTTCGAAAATGGTTTTCGGTGAAGAAAACAAGGATAAGCTTTTACTTTTGAACAAGATAACCCACAAGTATGTTATTTCAGAGATAAATAAGATCATTGAAAAATATGCGGCTGAAGGCGCAGAGGTCTGTGTTATCGATGCTCCCCTGCTTATAGAGGCGGGTATTGATGAGACGTGCGATTACGTTATAGCGGTGGTTGCTCCCAAGGAGCTTCGTGCAAAGCGAATTGCCGCTCGTGACGGTATCGATGAGGAAGCGGCACTGTTGCGTATAAATTCTCAAAAGCCATATAGCTTTTACGAGGAAAAGTGCGATTTTATATTGCAAAACATCCTGCTTCTCAGAGATCTTGGCAAAATTGTTGATACATGTTTAAGATGCGAGGGATTCATACAGTGAGAAGCAGCCACGGTGTAAAAAAACAATCGAATATCGGCGTTATCGTGCTGATAATTCTCGCTATTTCAATAGCGCTCGGATTTATTATTGATTTTGCATGGACGAAAATTGAATATTCTGTATATCCTCAGCCATCGTCTTACGTCGGTTACGTTGAAAAGTATTCGGAGAAATTCGACGTCCCCAAGGAAATTATCTGGGCGGTTATAAAAACCGAAAGCAATTTTGACGCGTCGGCGGTTTCAGGAAAAGGTGCTGTCGGTCTGATGCAGCTGACCGAGCCCACCTTTGAAGAGATCTCCAATCTGAGACTTAAAGAAGGACTTCCCTCCGGAATGCGATACGACCCCGAGACAAGTATCCGTTACGGTACCTATTATCTGTCATATCTTTATGACAGATACGGAGACTGGGACACGGTTCTTGCCGCATATAACGGTGGACTTGGAAAGGTTGACGGCTGGATGGGTGAGGACGGAAAGCTTGCTCTCAATGAAATACCGCTTGATTATTTTGAGACTCTCAGCTACGTTATTAAGGTGAATTTCAGAGCTGAAAGATATAAGAAGCTTTACGCTTCGTAAAAATAAAAACAATACATAGTTATGCTATACTATGGAGAAAGGAAATAAAAAAATGAGTGAACTTACTTACACTAAGGCAAACTTTTATGACAAGGCAACCGAAGAAGATATCAAGGCTGCCTACGACTACTGCGAAGGCTATATGACCTATATGGACGCTTCCAAGACCGAGAGAGAGGCTGTTAAGGTCTCTATCGCACTTGCCGAGAAGGAAGGCTATAAGCCCTACTCCTTCGGCATGGACATCAAGGCAGGCGACAAGTATTATTACAATAATCGCGGCAGAAATCTCTACCTTTTCAGAATCGGTAGCGAGGACATCAACAACGGTATGAGAATCGTTGCTTCTCACATCGATAGCCCCAGACTTGACTTCAAGCAGGTTCCGATCTATGAAGACGGCGGCTTCTGCTTCGCTAAGACTCACTATTACGGCGGTGTTCGCAAATATCAGTGGGTTGCTATGCCTTTGGCACTTCACGGAACTGTTGCAAAGAAGGACGGCACATGCGTAGATATCTGCATCGGTGACGAGGATGGCGAGCCCGTATTCTATATTAACGATCTTCTTCCCCACCTTGCAAAGGATCAGAGCGCAAAGCCTCTCGGTCAGGCTATCCCTGCTGAAAGTCTCAATATCGTTCTTGGCTCAAGACCTCTCAAGGACACCGAAGAGAGCAACAAGATAAAGCTCAATATTCTTACTATTCTCAATGAAAAGTACGGTATCAACGAGGAGGATTTCCTTTCTGCCGATATATTCGTAGTTCCTGCAGGTAAGGCGCGTGACGTTGGCTTTGACCGTTCCCTTATGTCTGCTTACGGTCACGACGATAAGGTCTGCGCATATCCTTCCCTTACGGCTCTCTTTGAGTCCGATGCAAGCACTCACACTCTTATGGTAGTTCTTGCAGACAAGGAGGAGATCGGAAGCGAAGGTAACACCGGTATGCAGTCCGCACTCTTCACCGACCTTATGGGTGCGATCACCACTGCTCTCGGCGGTAACATCTACGCTGTAAAGGCTAACTCCAAGTGCCTCAGCGCCGACGTTAATGCTTGCTTCGATCCCAACTTTGCAGAGGTTTATGAGTCCAGAAATGCCGCTAAGATCAATTGCGGTATCACTATGTCCAAGTACACCGGAAGCGGTGGAAAGGGCGGCACTAACGATGCTCCCGCTGAGTACGTTGCATGGATCAGAAAGATCTATGAGGAATACGGTGTTCTCTGGCAGACCGCAGAGCTTGGTAAGACAGATCAGGGCGGCGGCGGAACCGTAGCTAAGTTCATTGCAAAGCACAATATTGAGACCGTTGACCTCGGTGTTCCGGTTATCTCGATGCACGCTCCCTACGAGGTAGTATCTAAGGCAGACGTTTATTCTGCTCATAAGGCGTTCCTTGCCTTCAATCTTGCTTAATCTATGTTTGAGAAGCTTGTTTCAACAGCTGAAAAATACGATAGGCTCGAATACGAGCTTGCAAATAATACCGCGCTTATAACCGATGCCCAGGCTTATGCCAAGGCGATCAAGGAGTACCGCGCTCTTGAACCGGTAGTTACGAAATACCGCGAGTATAAGAGATGCGAGAGCGATATCGAGGACGCTTTGATGATAATCGACGAAGCGGACGACGATGAATTGCGTTCTATGGCGCAGGATGAGCTCAAGGAGGCAAAAAGCCGCCTTGAGCGCCTCGCCGAGGAGCTTACCGTGCTTCTTTTGCCCCGTGACCCAAACGACGATAAAAATATTATCGTTGAGATCCGTGCGGGAGCAGGCGGTGAGGAGGCGGCTCTCTTTGCGGCGGTTCTCTACCGTATGTACTCAATGTATGCGGCAACTGTAGGCTTCAAGGTGTCTGTTGCCAATGCAAATGAGACCGAGCTTGGCGGATTTAAGGAGATATCCTTTACAGTTGAGGGCGATGGCGCATATTCAAGATTCAAATTTGAATCGGGTGTGCACAGAGTTCAGAGAGTTCCCGAAACCGAGTCGCAGGGCAGAATTCAGACCTCTACCGCTACCGTTGCGGTGCTTCCCGAGGCTGAGGACGTTGAAATTGAGATCAAGGATTCCGATCTTATTTATGAGTCCTGCAAATCAAGCGGCGCGGGCGGTCAGCATATCAATAAGACCGAGTCCGCGGTTCGCCTGACACATAAGCCTACGGGTATCGTAATAGAGTGTCAGGAGGAACGTTCACAGTTCAAAAACAAGGATAAGGCTCTGAAAATGCTCCGTGCAAAGCTTTACGATATTAAGCAAAGAGAGCAATCCGAAAAGGTTGCTTCCGACAGAAAGAGCCAGGTGGGCACCGGAGATCGAAGCGAAAAGATCCGAACCTATAATTATCCTCAGAACAGAGTTACCGATCACCGCATCGGTGTAACGATCCATTCTCTTGATAGCTTCGTAAACGGTAATATTAGTCAGATGATCGATTCGCTTATTGCTGCAGATACTGCGGAAAAGCTCAAGGCTGAAAACAATTCTTAATTTTATGAAAGGAGTCGCTATGAAAACGACAGTCATTAAAATAGATGATATAAATATGCAGAAGGCTGACGTAGAACGCGCGGCGGCTCTTCTCCGCGAGGGCGGATTGGTGGTTATTCCTACCGAGACGGTTTATGGTCTCGGCGGTGACGGTACCAATCCTCTCTCGTCCAAAAAAATATACGCGGCAAAGGGACGCCCCTCCGATAATCCACTGATAATACATATTGCAGAGCCATCCGATGCCGAAAAATACGCTCATACGAATGAAACTTATTATAAGTTGGCCCGTGCATTTATGCCGGGTCCGCTTACGGTAATACTTCCTAAAAAGGATACCGTACCTTATGAGACCACGGGCGGACTTGATACGGTCGCTGTCCGTTGTCCCTCCCATCCCGTAGCACATGCAATAATTGAGGCGGCGGGAATTCCCATAGCGGCTCCCTCCGCAAATATTTCAGGAAAGCCGTCAACCACTGCCGTACAGTACGTTATCGAAGACTTTGACGGAAAGGTTGACATGATAATCGATGGCGGTGCCTGTGAGATCGGACTTGAATCGACTATTGTTATGATAACCGAATCGGGCGGACTTATTCTCCTGCGTCCCGGTGCTATTACCTATGACGCGTTATGCTGTGTCTGCGATGACGTGACCGTCTCCCCCACCCTTGAGGGAACGCTGAGCGAAAATGAGCGACCTTTATCTCCCGGAATGAAGTATAAGCATTACGCCCCTGCGGCTCAGCTCATTCTTCTTGACGGCGAGGGTGAAAACGTTATTGAATTTCTAAAAAATGAGCAGAAGAGATGCCGTTGTGCAATTCTATGCTACGACGAAGAAGCAAGTCTACTTAAAAACGAGCTTTTGTTGCCGATTGGCGAAAAAGAAGACGTTCAGACTCACGCTAAAATGCTTTTTGCAAGGCTTCGAGAGTGTGATTCCCTTTCTCCCGACGTGATCTACGCTCACATCCCCGATAGGGCAGGCTTGGGACTTGCTCTTTATAACCGAATGATTCGCGCGGCGGCTCATACGGTGCTCAAGATCTGACTTTGAAATATATACGAAAGGTAATTATATAAATGGCAAAGAAAAAGAAACAAAACGAAATAGAAGAAATCGTTTATGCCCCGATATTGCCTCAGCCTATAACCGAAACAATCGAGAAAAACTATATGCCCTATACCATGAGCGTTATAGTTTCGCGTGCCATTCCCGAGATCGACGGATTCAAGCCCGCACACAGAAAGATCCTTTATACAATGTACAATATGGGGCTTCTGAAGGGCGCAAGAACCAAGAGCGCAAATATAGTCGGTTCGGTAATGAAGCTTCACCCTCACGGCGACCAATCGATATATGAAACGATGGTTCGTCTTACCCGCGGCAACGAGACGCTTCTTCACCCCTTCGTGGACTCCAAGGGTAACTTCGGTAAGCAATATTCTTCCGAAACTAAATTTGCGGCACCCCGTTACACCGAGGCAAAGCTTGATCCTTTTTGCGAGACCCTCTTTACGGGTATCGATAAAAATGCCGTTGAAATGGTAGATAACTACGACGGAACTATGAAGGAGCCAAGGCTTCTTCCTACTGCGTTCCCGAACATCCTTGTCTCGCCAAACAGCGGTATTGCCGTTGGTATGGCTTCGGATATTTGTTCCTTCAATCTTGCTGAAATATGTGACGGTACCGTTGCAATTTTGAAGAAGCCCAATATTTCGGTTGAAAAGATTATGGAGATAATAAAAGCTCCCGATTTTCCCGGAGGCGGTCAGATAATCTATGATTATGAGCAGATGAGATCTATTTATGAGACCGGCGACGGCTCCTTCAAGATCCGCTCAAGATATACCTACGATGCTTCTGCCAATTGCATAGATATATACCAGATACCTTACTCCACAACCATCGAGCAGATACTTAACAAGGTGTCCGCATTGGTCAAGGAAGGAAAGCTCAAGGAGGTCGTGGACTTCAGAGACGAGACCGACAAGGAAGGTCTGAAGCTTACCCTTGATCTTCGCAAGGGTGTTGACCCCGACAAGCTTATGCAGAAGCTTTATAGATCTACTCCTCTTGAGAACAGCTTCAAGTGTAATTTCAATATAATTATTGATGCCGAACCCCGTCAGCTTGGCGTGATCGATATACTCACCGAATGGATCGCATTCCGAATGGGTTGTCTCAGTCGCGAGCTTGAATACGATCTTGGCAAGAAGAAGGACAAGCTTCATCTGCTTCTGGGTCTTGGTAAGATACTTCTCGATATCGATAAAGCTATCAGAATAATCCGTAAGACCGAAAAGGATGAGGACGTTATACCCAACCTTTGCGCAGGCTTCTCTATTGATGAGATCCAGGCAAACTATATTGCCGAGATCAAGCTGAGAAATCTTAACCGAGAGTATATTATCAACAGAATTTCCGAGATCGAGGATCTTAAAAAGGAGATCGCCGAGATCGAGGAGATACTCGCCGACGAGTTCAAGCTTAAGGCTCTAATTGCAAGCCAGCTTATGGACATCAAGAAAAAGTACGGTCAGCCCAGAAAGACTCAGATCATACATTCCGATACCATTGAAACCTACGTTGAAGAAAACGAGGTTGAAAACTATCCTTGTAAGATAGTTCTTTCCAAGGAGGGATACTTCAAGAAGATCACCTACCGTTCTCTTCAGGGCAACGACGAGCAGTATTTCAAGGACGGAGACGGTCTCAGACAGATATTCGATGCCGAAAATAAGGATACTGTATTCTTCTTTACCGATCACGGTCAGCTTTACAGAGCCGCTATTGACGATTTTGAAAACTGTAAGGCTTCCGTAATAGGTCAGTTCGTTCCTTCGGAATTGAAGATGGATCCCGGCGAAAAGCCTGTGTTCATGACCGTTCAAAGCGAGTTCAGAGAAGGTTATAATTACGTATTTGTATTTGAAAACGGTAAGGGAGTTAAGGTTCCCGAAAAGGCTTACGAGACTTCAAGCATACGCAGAAAGCTGAAGGGTGTATTCTCTACCGCATCTCCCATAGTTGCGGTCTTCTCCGAAAATGAAAAGAAGCCGTTTGAAATCATGATGATCTCAAACGACAAGAAGGCTATTGTATTCAAGTCATCACTTATTCCCGTAAAGACTACCAAGACGTCGGTTGGAGTGCAGCTGATGACGCTGAAAAAGAATCAGACCGTTGTTGCGGCAAGAGACGACTTTGATAATAATTCTGATAGCACGAAGGGATATAAAAAGCTTAAGCTTCCCGCTTCCGGTTCTCCACTCAATACTAAAGATTAATAAAAAAAGATATTTGAGGTGATTAAAATGTTCAAAAAATTATGGGTCAGAATTTTAGCCATCGTTCTCGTTGGACTTATGGCTCTCAGCGCTGCATACGTTTCGATAGCAATTATAATAAGCATGCTTTAAATTTTGCGCGCTAATGATTCTTAGCCAAACGGTACTGCTGATGTGTTGCCGAAAGGTTTGAAACGATGAAAATAGGGGATCAGTGTTTGGTGTCTGATCCCCTATTTTTTGCTTTAACACATTATCAATTATTCGATCTCACAAGTATCACTATTTAAAATTATGGTGTCTACTTCACCGTCTCCGGTCGTGTCAAGCATTATTGCATCAACCTCGCCGTCGCCGTCAAAGTCTAAATTCCCGAGAACGATCGATTTTGCTTTCTTTACTTTTTTATTAATGAAAAAGTATGCTCCAACGACTGCGCCGGCAACTGCGATGACTATTGCGGATACTATGAGGATGATCTTTACGGTTGATCTTGTATTGTCGTTATTATTCATTAATAAACTCCTTACAAATTATTTTACATATTAATTATATCATCTCGTTAAATAAATTATGTGAATATCTTGTAAATATTATTCACATAATAACAACTTGGTGATAATTATGGTGCATTAAAGTCAAATAATCATAAAAAAGGAGAAAATTAAATGAATTACAGTGAGACAAATATTCGGTCCTGCGCAATAATCGGTTGCGGAAACGTGGGGGCGGCAACCGCATATGCTCTTATGCATAGTAAGCTTCTTTCCAGATTGGTGTTGATCGACATTAATAAGAAAAAGGCGATCGGAGAGGCGGAGGATATTTCCCACGCACTTCCCTTCAACTCCCCTATGGAAATAGTTGCTGGGGAATACTCTGATCTTGCAGATTGCGGTATAATCATTATAACCGCCGGTGTAAATCAGATGCCGGATCAAAGCAGACTTGATCTTTTGCAAAAAAACGCTAAGATTTTTCGCGGAATCGTTGACAGTGTAAAAGAATATAACCGAGACGCCTTGCTTTTGGTGGTAACAAATCCCGTCGATATACTGACTTATATCACTCTGGAGGAATCAGAATTTCCTGCATCGAGAGTTATCGGATCGGGGACGGTGCTTGATACTGCAAGGCTTAAAGAGCTGGTAGGCAGATATCTAGGTGTTGACAGCCGAAACGTGCATTCCTTCGTCATAGGTGAGCACGGAGACAGTGAGGTGGCGGTGTGGAGTAGCGCAAACGTTTCGGGAATTGATCTTGATAGCTATTGTAAAGAGCGAAAGATGGAATTCGACCGTTCGGCACTTGATCGCCTCAGCGCCGAGGTTATGACCAGCGCATACAGAATTATTGAGGCTAAGGGTGCGACCTATTACGGAATTGCGGATTCTATACGAAGAATAGTGTCTGCAATCGTAAATGACGAGCACACGATCCTGCCGGTTTCGACAAAGCTTTCGGGAGAATACGGAGTTTACGGAGTATGTATGGGAATTCCCTGTATTGTTGGCAGAAACGGTATTGAGCAGATACTTGAGATACCGCTTGACGAACGCGAACGTGCCCGTTTGAATGATTCCGCCAACTCGCTTAAGGATGTAATTGAAAAGCTTTGACAGGTAAACAAAAAGGAGAGATCTTCGAAAAAAGATTCTCTCCTTATTATTTTAATATACGGCTCTTGATCCACCGATAAATTTCGGTCTTGTATAAGCACAAACAATTGTAGCCTCACCGATCTTATTTACCGAAAGACGAAGCGGAACTGCAACGTCCTTCAAGTGCATTCCGATAAGCGTAAGACCGATATCAAGTCCTGCATGCGCACGAATATGCTCGACTACTACGGGAGATTCGAAATTCTCATAGGTTAATGTAGCGAAGGAGCCTCCTGCCTTGGGCTGAGGAACTACCGCAACTCTCTCATATCCGTATTTTTCTGCACATTCGGCTTCAATTACAAGCGCTCTGTTCAGATGCTCACAGCACTGGGCGGCGAGAAATACACCCTTTTCTCGGAGCTTTGGGTAAATTGCTTCAAAAACTATCCTTGCGGCTTCAAAGCTTGAACCCTTACCAATCTTCGATCCGAGGATTTCGGATGATGAACATCCTACTACGAAAATGTCACCTTTTTTGAGATTGGCATTTTCAAGTATTTCAAGTATTACAGTTTCTGAAGCTTTCTTTATCTCGTCGACAAAAGCCGCTTCAACCGTCGCATCTGCACCTCTGTAGTTTTCTGACATATTATTCGCCATATGCTTCGCTGTCGCAAAGAACCGTTACGTTGGGATGAAGCTTGAGAAGGGTTGCGGGACAGTCGGTAGTTATTCTGTCATTCAAAAGCTTCTCGAAAGCTTCTCTCTTGTTTTTGCCGTTGATAAGCATAATGATCTTCTTAGCGCCGAAAATAGTACCCATGCCCATAGTAAGCGCTGCATTGGGCATTACCTCGTCTTCGGAGAAGAATCTGGAGTTTGCCTGGATAGTGTTTTCGGTGAGTCCGGTTTTGTGAGTATAAAGGTAAAGGTTATCCTCGGGCTCGTTGAAGCCGATGTGACCGTTCTGACCGATACCGAGAACCTGGATATCGATTCCGCCGAGAGACTTAATGATCTTTTCATAGGTTTCGCAAGCCTCATCTGCATTCTCGGCAGCACCGTTAGGAACATATGTGTTAGCCTTATCGATATTGATGTGATTGAAAAGATTATCATTCATAAAGTAGCGATAGCTCTGTCTGTTTTCGGGGTCAATAGGATAATATTCATCGAGGTTTACTGTCTTGACCGAAGCGAAATCAATAATTCCCGCCTGATTCATCTCGGCAAGCTTCTTGTACATTCCAACAGGGGTGGAACCTGTAGCGAGACCGATAACGGAATCCTTTTTGATGCTGATCTGCTTAGCAATAATGTCAGCAGCAGCCGCGCTCATTTCTTCATAGGTTGCAAATTTCAGAATTTTCATACTATACTCCTTTAAAATATATATCAGTTTTAAATTGCGTCACTGTTATCTTCGGGAATTACTTCTTTCATTGCCGCAATGGCACACTCTATCATAGAGTCATCGGGCTCAAGCACAGTAATGTGCTGGAACAAAACACCGGGGAAGGATATGATTTTCGTTATCCAATTGTCATATTTTCCTGCAATCTTTATAAGCTCGTAGCCTACGCCGCAGATCAGGGGGAGCATAAGGATCTTAATGCAGGTTCTGGCAATCAAAGGTGTTTCAGCTTGGAACAAAAGATAGAAAATAGGATCTATCAGAAGAGAGAAGAAAAAGCTGACGAGAACCATCAGGATAAGGAAGCTGGTTCCGCAACGGGGATGCTGCTTCTTCTGCTTTCTTACGTTTTCGACAGTAAGCTCAAGCCCCGCCTCGTAGCAGAAAATCGTTTTATGCTCTGCCCCGTGGAAACGGAATGTGCGTCTGATCTCCTTCATAAGAAGCATTGCGCTCATATATGCTACGAGAATAATAACTCTCAAGGCTGACTCAAATGCAGACTTGATAATTGATTGAACGAGAGGGTCATCGTTTTTCAAGAAGCCGAGGAAGCTGATCTCTTTAGCTCCTCCGAACAGCCAAGAAGGAACGAAAATGAACAGAACGACCGCTATCAACATAGCGAAAACCGTAATTATCGGCATCATTCCGTCGAGAACAGAGCTTTGCTTCTTCTCTTTCTTTTTTGAAGTCTTCTTTTCTTCTTTTGCTTCGTTTGAAGGCTCGGAATTTTCACAAGCTTCATCTGCAATACTCTCGGTAATAGGCTCGGTAGTCTCATCAATAACCGATTCGGATGCTTCTTCGGTTATTTCATTGTTTACTGCTTCTGTAACCGGTGCTTCGGGCTCTTCCAATGTAGCCTCTTCGGTTACTCCTGCTTTTTTAGCAGCCTTTTCTGCCTTTTTAGCTTCTTTAGCAGCCTTCTTCGCCTCTTTTTCGCGGCGGAGCTCTTCTTCTGCTTCCTCAAGTCCGGAAATTTCAGCGGAACGGGTCAGACATTTGGTTCCAACGGTCATAGAATCGATATATCCAACTACACCGCGAATAATTGGCAAGCTGAAGAACTTGCTTCTCTGTTTTGTTACGGTAGGAAATTTTTCAATGACGATCTCGCCCTTTGTATTTCGTACCGCCATAGCCGTGGTCTTGGGACCACGCATCATAATTCCCTCCATCAGCGCCTGTCCGCCTATAGAGGTCCTTTTACAGGATTGATTTTGTTTGCTCATTAATATTTTAATCCTTTCGGGTCAGTTTAATGGTTATCATATTACTTACCAAGTATTCATTATAACACTAAAATATTAACGGTATATTACGATTATGATTTAAAAAATCAAAATATCCCACATTTGTGGGATATTTTGATACAAATATTAAGTTCAAATTAAATATTCTTATTATTTAACTTCGTTCTTATGCTTTGCAACGATAGCGTTGATACGCTTAACGGGATCGAGAAGCTCGCTGATAGTTGCATCGTGGTTAATGGTGTCGATAATGTACGAAACGTACTTGCACATATTAACGTCGATGTGCCAAGGCTTCTCAAGGAGACCGGGACGGCGGTAAACAAGGTTTGTAGTGAACACCTTGGAAATGATACCGTCTTCATAAGCCTTATCGAATTTTTCAAATCCGTCGGTGAAGAGGCCGAAGGTGGAGAATACGAATATTCTCTTTGCGCCTCTTGACTTGATCTGAGAGCATACGTCGAGCATAGACTCGCCGGAGGAGATCATATCGTCGACAACGATAACGTCCTTATCGGTAAGATCCTGACCGAGATATTCGTGAGCCTCGATGGGGTTCTTTCCGTTGATGATCACGGAGTAGTTACGGCGCTTGTAGAACATACCGATATCTATTCCGAGAACCGAGGAGTAGTACATACATCTACCCATAGCACCCTCGTCGGGAGAGATCATCATAAGAGAATTCTTGTCGATAACAATATCGGGAACAGCCTTGATGAGTGCTTTTATCATCTGATAGGAGGGGCGAACGTTATCAAAACCGTGGAGAGGTATAGCGTTGCATACTCTGGGGTCGTGTGCGTCGAAGGTGATAATATTGTGGATGCCCATAGCTACAAGCTCCTGAAGCATAACTGCACAGTCAAGGGACTCTCTTGCGGACTTTTTATGCTGTCTGCCTTCGTAAAGCATGGGCATAATAACCGTGATTCTTCTTGCCTTGCCGGCTATTGCGGCAACTATTCTCTTCAGGTCGGCATAATGATCATCGGGGCTCATAGGAACCGTCATGCCGTACATACGGTAGGTTACACCGTAGTTAAACATATCGCAGATGATGTAAACGTCCTGTCCTCTCATGCTCTGATGGATCAGACCCTTACCCTCGCCGGTACCGAATCTGGGGCAAACCGCTTCAGCAAGATATGTGTCCTCACCTGTGTGTCTGCGCCATTCCTTAAGATAATAATCTACCTGCTCGGCAAATGCCTCGCAGCCCTTCATACCAATTACACTAAGCTCACCGTACTGTGCTTCCTTCATTGTTCTCTCCTCCGAAAATTTAATATGTAAATAAATTAATTACTGAAGTTTGCAGAACTTTTCGTATGCTGCATCCCAAGCTGCTCTGTCGCTTGTGGGCTCGTAGTGCTTAAGCTCAAAGGAGTTAGCAACTACCTCTCTTGCCTCGGCGAGATCCTTGACCTCACCTGCGGCGATTGCCTGCATCATAAGGTTACCGATAGCGGTTGCTTCCTCGGGACCTGCGCATACGGGAATTCCGCAAGCATCTGCGGTCATCTGAGAGAGGAACTTGTCCTTTGTTCCGCCGCCAACGACGTTGATCATAGAGGTCTTCTTGCCCATAAGGCGCTCGATAGTCTCTACGGTGTATCTGTACTTCAGCGCGAGAGATTCATAGATGCAACGAACGACCTCGCCAACAGTTTCGGGAACGTGCTGACCTGTTTCGCGGCAGAATTCTCTGATCTTCTCGGGCATATTTCCGGGAGTGTTAAAGGATGCGTGGTCGGGATTAATGAGAGAAGCGAAAGGAGTTGCTTCCTTTGCCCAAGCCTCCATCTGAGCGAAGGAGTACTCGTTACCCTCTCTCTTCCACTGTCTTCTGGATTCCTGAATGATCCACAGACCCATAATGTTCTTGAGGAAGCGGATAGTTCCCATAGCGCCGCCCTCGTTGGTGTAGTTAGCGCTTCTTGTCTCTGCATTGATGAGAGGATCGGGAAGCTCAGCACCCATAAGCGACCAGGTTCCGCTGGAGATGTAAATGAAGTCCTTGTTCTTTGCGGGAACTGCGATGACCGCACTTGCGGTATCGTGAGAAGCAACATTTACTACCTTTATGCTGTTCTTACCAACCTCTTCATTGATCTGAGGAAGGAGTGCGCCAAGATTGTTGCAGGGCTGAACAAGGGGAGCAAAGAGATTTCTGTTGATGCCAAGCTTATCGGTGAGACCGAAAGCGAAATCTCTCTTATTTGCATCAAGTATCATACCGGTGGAAGCGATGGTGTACTCTGTAGCCATCTTACCGGTAAGGAAGTAGTTGAGCAGATCGGGAATGAAGAGCATCTTATCTGCGCGTGCAAGCATATCGGGATCGTCACGGCGGTCAGCGGCGAGCTGATTGAGCGTGTTAAAGTCGATAGCCTGAATACCCGTAACGTTGTAGATCTCCTCGGGAGATACGACCTGCTTTACGTAATCGGTTATATTAACTGTTCTCGTATCACGGTAGTGAGTGGGGTTAGCCATCATTCTTCCGTTTTTATCGATGAACGCATAGTCAACGCCCCAGGTATCGATACCCATACTGGTTACGTTGTCACCGTCAATAACGGTCTTAGTGATGGAATTCTTGATTTCAAAGAATATTCTGAGAATATCCCAGGTGAATCTACCGTTTACGAATACGGGATCGTTGGAAAAACGGTGATTTTCGCGAAGAGTGAGCTTGTTGCCGTCAAAAGATCCGACGATACCTCTGCCGCTGGAAGCGCCGAGGTCGATGGCAAGCATCTT
>JBGVHJ010000015.1:0-43830 GCA_045122255.1 Eubacteriales bacterium
CAGCGAAGCTGACTGAGGGATTGTTTTGCTGTGAAATGTTACTTTTACAATCCCTCCGTCTCGCTACGCGATCCACCTCCCGTTACACAAGGGAGGCTTTCGTTAGCAATCGCCTCACCGATAAACACCAATTTATCTCAATCTCTCTCCCAATCTGTATCGATCTTGATCTCGGGATAGGGATTTATCTTCAAATGTTCCGCCGTGGGCTTGCCCTGCATCTTCGCGCGCATAAATTCAAGGAACTCGGTGAAATCGGGCAGCTTATGGCGGTGAATTCCGGGACGGAACCAAGCCGCACAATTGTCCTCGCAGCCAAGATAGCGGTAAGACTCCTTGACTCCGCAGAAATTCATCCACGCGCCCTTGGGATTGATCCAATAATCCTGCATACCCTCGCACTGAATGTAATATCTTGGAGCAACCAACGCGCCGAAATAGTGCATATCGTAGGGGAGCTCATCCTCGCGGTCTATGTACTCACGCAAGCCCTCGCCCATCCAATGGGGAAGATTTTTGAACATATCGGAAAGCTCCTCGGTCTTGCGGGGAACGTCGTCGCCGATGTCCTTGAGACGGTAGCTGTTAGCGCCGTGACATCCGCTGTTGTTGGGACAGACAAACTTGATCCTCGTATCGGCCGCCGCCGCGAGAAGCACGGTCTTGCCGCCGCGTGAGTGTCCGGTAATACCCACGTTTTCAGCGTCAACGTGAGGGATCTCGGCAAAAGCGTCCATAACCGTCATATATCCCCATGCCCAAGCGGAAATAGCCGTAAAGCCCTTGTGCTCGGGATAAATATCGTAAAGACCGCCCACTCTGCCGACATTCTTGTCGTCGTTTGCAAGCTCGAGACGGTTGAAGCGAGCCACCGCAAATTTCATAGCGTTAGCCCTTGCAATAGTATCGCTTTCGCAATTGTTATAGCAGCCGTCGCCCGTGAGCAGGACGGGATATTTCACACTGCCGTCAATAGGCGAGACGGGTGCGGTAATGTCAAGCACAAAGGAAAGCTGACGCTCCTTGGTGCCCGCCCATATTTTATAAACGTTAGTGCCGCCGTCTGCCCTCGGCGCGGTCAGTCTCACTACCTTTACCACCTCGGGGCGGGGAGGCATACCGCCGAATTCGGTCTCGCAAATTCTTTCAAAAAGCTGATCTCTCTGCGCGTACCACTCTTCTTGGGTCATGCGCGTGCCGTCCTCCTTGCGGAAGGGATCGGGAAGCTTGCCTAAAATCCTGACACTCATTTTTCTCTCCTCGCTTTAATTGATTTTTTTGTATAGTTTTGAAAATCTATTCCGCCGATGCGTGCTGCTCGGCTATTTTTTGAAGCTCTTCGAAAGTAATGCATCCCTCGCTGTATGCTTCTGTCAGCGTGTAAAACTTTCCTCGGTAATAAACGGTAATTCGGTTTCCGTTGTAATATTCTATGGTAACGTTACCGATCTTCTCCTGCCATTCCTCGTCGCTGTAATCGCCCGCCACTATCATGGCAACGAGCGCGCCCCTGCTTGTCTCTCCGTAATATTTGTCGATATAAACGTACTCGGCATCCTGATGCTTGATCAAATAAGCCTCGATCAGAACCGAATAATTTTTGTCGGGTAAAAAGCCGTCGTAGGTTAGAAAATCGATCTCGGTGTCGCGTTCGGGCATGGTAAAGGTAAATTCCCAATATTCTCCGCTAACGTATCGGTCGTCATACACCCTTGCGCCGTTAACGAGAAAGATATATCCCAGATCGTATGCCATACGGATCTTTACCGAAACGGTCTCGCCTACCCTGTAAGTTGGCTTGAGGTCTTCGTATAACCACTCGGGATCGTTCATCGTAAGCTTGTATTCCTTATTTGAGGCATCCTCGATCATTTCGTCAAGATTTTTGCCCACCAGCCGATAATATTTGTTGCCGTATTCCAGTATGTAGAAAACCGAATTGTCTACGAAAGTAAGCGTTCCGAAATCTGTATCTACGAGGAGATCCGATCTTGTCGGATCGGTGGGAGCTTCGATTTCTACGAATTCAAATGCGCCCACGTCTATCTTACAAACGCAACAGGGCTCGCAGGAACCGTCTTTTCTCCAAACGTAGCAGGGCTCGCGGTAGGTTATAAACCCGTTGGATTTCTCAACGTTGTCATAGCCTTCCAGTGTGGGAGCATCCAACCTGAAATAACAAAGTGCCGAAAGCGTTTCTTGGTTAAAACCGTATACGTAGTGACCGTTGTTGAAGAATAATTTTTTTACCGTTCCGTCGGAAAGGATAAATTCAATGGAAAAGGCACTGCCGCCCGAAATATAGGTGTCTTCGGCAGGGACAGACATCATGGGAAGTTGTCTGTATTTTTCTATAACGTCGGCTATTACGCTTTTGTCGACGGTTCTGCTGATATCCTTCAAGCTGCCGGGGGCAACACCAACGTATTCGAAGGTGGTCTTGATCTCGGTAACGTTTTCTGCATTTAATTGCGAGATCCAACTCTCAAATTCTACCAAAAGAGCGTTTTCGGGCAATACAATACCCATGCCATCATATCCGCAAACGTCGCACTCTCCGTCATTGTCGCCGTCGGAGTGTAGGGCAAAATTGGGAGGAGTCAAGCAACCGCAGGTATATGACCAGCCGTGACCGTTTTCGTCATGGTGATTTTCATAAATGTGCTCGTGCTCGGACATATTGTATTCGCATATATCGCACCTTCCGTCGCCGTCACTGTCAAGATGCATCTCGGCGATTTCGTTTGAGGGGCAACCGCAGGTGTATTGATAGAAATGGGTGTATTCGCTGGGTATCATTTCGCCCGTGTGCTTGTGCTCACAGCCTGAGGTTTCAACCTCGGATTCTTCGGTGTGCCAATGTCCGTCACAAGAGGTCACTTCTTCCGATTCTTCGGGATTCAGAAGCGTATCGCAAGCCGCGAAACAGCATAAACACAAAAATAAAATCAAAAAGCAAACCGATAATTTTTTCATATATCTACCTCCATGCGCTTTGAATAATTTCCTGCGAGAAAATCATCTCTCACCTTAATATACAGAAAAAATTTGATTTGGTAACAAAACAAACTAAAATCATTACGGTAAAAATTCGGTAGAAAAGGTTATTCAAGATATACCCGGAGCCTATCTTTGGGGTCGCATCCGTCTATTGCTAAAAGCTCGACGTTCTCACAAACCTCTTTCAGCGATCTGCCGCCGAAAACGGGAGCGCTGGAAAAATCTTCGAAATTGTCGTATCCGTAGCCTTCCGAGCCGTCGTCAACCAGCCCATACCAATAGACATCCTTTGTCGGATCATTCTTGTCGGGCAGTTTTCCCATCCAACAGGAGCTGTATTTTGGGTATCCTCCAACCGAAAATTCTATCTCGATGCAATATTTGCCCTCAGTATCGAAAGAAAATAATTTTTCGATAGCTTCAAATTGGATCACGAAGCCACCCCCCTTTTTCCTTCATATACATCAATAGTGTAATTTTTAAATTCAAATATCATCACTGTCCTTCTTTCGCTTCGGATCATTAACAATAGTATTATATCATACTTTAGCAAATTAGTCAAGGCGAAGCCTTGTATATTTAATGAAATCCTGCTTTGCACGATGAAATCCGAGCAAGCTCGGATGAAATCTTCAGCCTTCGGCGCGATCGTCAAATCTCGACTTCGCAAAAAAAAGACCACCCAAATGGGTGGTCTTTTTTGGCTAATGACTGTAATTTTGATACAAAATTTATTGTCCGTGGCAACCATTACATGAACTGTCTGGTTCTTTACAATAGTAACTACAATAATCTTCCAAAACGCGATCCGCATATTTTGACGCCTGAACTTCGAGCGAACGGTCGCTTTTTTCGTTATCGTCTAAAAAGTACCACTGAAAATAATGCGTTAGCTCGTGCGAGAGCGAATGATAAACGGAGAACAAATCCATGTTTGTAGGTATGTAGATCTGCGGATAAATGCGTCCTCCGCTGTCCTCGTTTGAGTAAAAGATACCGTAGCAATATCCTCCTTTGGAGGAATGAAACTTTTCTTGATTGCAAAAATAAACGTTGCATCTTATCGGGAAGAAAAACTCTTTCCTTAAATAGCGAACAAATCTGCAAATGTTTTTCTTGGTGTCGTGGTCAATAGCAGATGCAAAATGAAGCGAAAGGTTGGACTTAGGGGAAGAATCACGATAAAACTGTATGTTTTCTTCTGTGTTCGTTATCCACAAAAATTGTTTTGCCATAAAGTATCCTCCTTTCAATGGTATTATATCATATTTTGCAAAGTAATTCAAAAACTTTCCGCAATCCCGCGTCCCAATCACGCCGAAGGCGTGTATATCATCCGCAACTTGTTGCGGTATGGAATCAGACCACAGGACTGAATGGAATCACGGCAACGCCGTGTATGGAATCAAGCCGCAGGGGAACGAGCTTTGATACGCGCTTCGCGCAATGCCATGCGCGATTTCGTCGCAATTCCATACAACGCGCGAGCGCGTTGATGCCATACCAAGCCTGCGGCTTGGATAAAAAAATTCGACAAGTCGAAACTTGTCGAATTTTTTGGCGGAGAAGGAGAGATTTGAACTCTCGCGCCGGGTAAATCCGACCTACACCCTTAGCAGGGGCGCCTCTTCGGCCTCTTGAGTACTTCTCCATAAAGTATTCAAACGGATCTTTTGATCCGCGCAAGTCATCCGTTTAAATTGACTTACCCATATATTATACCACAAACTTTTCGTTTGTCAAGCCTTTTTTTGCAATTTATAAAAATAATTTCAAGAGGCAAGAAAAACTTGCAAATCTCTTTACAAAAAAACCTTATTGTGTTATAATTAATATATATATGTATATTTTGACTGCAATATTCATCGATTACTGTTTGTGCCGCACCGAAGCGGCAGAAAGGGGATTAATATGGAAAAAAAGAGCCTCAAGGGCTGGCTATATCTTTTGCCCGCGATGATCTTTTTGGGCGCGTTTTTGGTCTATCCTCTTATAGACGTGCTGGTCTATTCCTTCAAGGAGGGCTATAATTTCACATCGCAGGATTTTTTCGGCATCGGATTGTATAATTATGAGTTCGTGCTTCACGACCCATTTTTCCTGCAGGCGCTGAAAAACACCTTTATTTTAGTGGCTATAACCGTGCCGCTTTCCACTCTGATCGCGCTGATCATTTCGGTTGCGCTCTCCTCGATAAAGGCGCTGAGAAAGCTTTTCCAGACTATATATTTCCTGCCTTACGTAACCAACACCTTGGCGGTGGGAATGGTATTTATGATCCTTTTCGACACCACCGATCACTCGGTAGGTCTTATTGATGCGGTAATACGGTTCTTCGGCGGAAGCTCTGTAGACTTTATCGACGGACCGTACTGGGCAAAGATGCTTGTTATGTGCGTCTACACCATCTGGGTGGTAATGCCTTTCAAGATCCTTATTCTCACCGGTGCGCTGGCAAGCGTCAAGCAGGACTATTACGATGCGGCGCGCATCGACGGAACGGGCAAATGGCGAACCTTTGTAAGAATAACTCTCCCGATGATCTCGCCCACGCTCTTCTATCTTATTATAACGGGATTTATCGGCGCGTTCAAGGCTTACAGCGACGCGGTAGCGCTTTTCGGCACAGACCTCAACGTAGCGGAAATGAATACAATCGTCGGTTACGTATACGATATGCTTTACGGCCCAAGCGGAGGATATCCTTCGTTTGCCTCGGCGGCGGCGATCATTCTTTTCGTGATCGTGCTTACCATAACGGTGATCAACCTGCTTATCCGCCGCAAGCTGGTATTCAAGTAAAGGAGGGGAAGCGATGAGTACAAAAAATTCTGTTTTGACGAGAGAAAAAGCGGATGAGGTAGTGCTTAAAATATTATTTTACGCAATGCTGGTCTTTTGGGCGCTTATAGTGCTTTTCCCGTTCTACTGGATGATACTTACCTCGATAAAGAGCACCGGAGCTTATAATGCTGAGAATATTCCTCAGCTTATCACTCTGTCGCCTACCTTTGAAAACTATATAATGAGCTTTACCAAGGTAAATATCGGAACCTATTTTCTCAACACAATAATTTTCACCGTGGCGACGACGGCTTTGATGCTGGTGATCTCGATCCCTGCGGCATTTGCCTTTGCGAGACTGAATTTCAGAGGAAACAATATTATGTTTTTAGGCTTTCTCGCGCTGATGATGATCCCCAACGAGCTGGTTGTCATCACTAACTTTACCACAATTACCAATCTTGACCTGAGAAACAACTTTATCGGACTTATCCTGCCGTCGGTGGCATCGGTATTCTATATCTATCTGCTTAAAGAGAACTTCGAGCAGGTGCCCGACGAGCTTTATCTTGCGGCAAAGGTGGATGGAACTACCGATTTCAAATATCTTATGAAGGTGCTGGTTCCGATCTGCCGCCCCACTATCGTCACGATCACCATCTTAAAGGTCATCGAGTGCTGGAACTCCTACGTCTGGCCCAGACTTATCACCGACGACGAGGCGTATTATCTCGTGTCAAACGGCATTCAGCAGATACGCGAGAGCGGCTTTGGACGAGACAATATCCCCGCAATGATGGCAGCGGTGGTTGTGGTTTCGGTTCCGCTTATCGTGCTTTTCCTTGTTTTCCGCAACAAGATAATGGAGGGCGTTGCGAGAGGAGGACTTAAGGGATGAAAATTTTCAAATATTTTATCGCCACCGCCCTTTTGCTGTCGCTTATCCTTACCTGCTTTGCGGGATGTCAGACTCCCACGAAGCTTGAAGGCTTCGACGTTCCCGATAATTTCGACACCTCGAAAAAATACGAGATCGATTTCTGGGCAAAGAATGATACCAATCTGACCCAGGTCGAGATATACAAAAAGGCGGTTGCCGATTTTGAGGCACTATATCCCAATATCAAGGTGAATCTGAAGCTATATACCGATTACGGCAGAATTTATCAGGACGTTATCACGAACATTGCCACAAATACCACCCCCGACATCTGCATCACCTATCCCGACCATATCGCCACCTATCTTACGGGCAAAAATATCGTAGTGCCCTTGGATGAGCTGATGGCAAACGAAAAATACGGTTTCGGCGGCAGTGAGCTGAAATTTGACTCGCCCCGAAAAGACGAGATCGTTGAAAAATTCCTTGACGAGGGCAAAATAGACGGCGTTCAGTATGCGCTTCCGTTTATGCGCTCCACCGAAGCCTGCTACGTAAATAAAACCTACGTTGAAAAGCTGGGATTCACTCTCCCCGAAACGCTGACGTGGGAATTTATGTGGGCGGTTGCCGAGGCGGCTACCGCGAAGGATAAGGACGGCAATTATCTGGTCAACGGACAAAAGACTATGATCCCCATAATCTACAAATCCACCGACAATATGATGATCCAGATGCTTAAGCAAAAGGGCGCGGGATATTCGACCGAGGAAGGTGAGATCCTGCTCTTCAACGACGATACAAAATCTCTCCTGCTTGATATAGCCAAGCATGCCGAAAGCGGAGCATTTTCGACCTTTAAAATTTCAAGCTACCCCGCAAACTTCCTCAACGCGGGACAGTGCATTTTCGCAATCGACTCAACGGCAGGAGCCACCTGGATGGGAGCCGACGCGCCCCTTGTGGACATTCCCGAGGAGAGCATGGTTGACTTTGAAACGAAGGTTATGACCATCCCACAGTTTAACCCCGAAGATCCCACCATGATCTCTCAAGGCCCGTCGCTTTGCGTCTTTAATAAGGACGACCCGCAGAGAGTTATGGCATCCTGGCTCTTCGCTCAGTTCCTGCTCACAAACGAGGTGCAGATATCCTATTCACAGACCGAGGGCTATGCTCCCGTAACGCACAAGGCGCAAGGCTCGGCTGAATATACCGACTATCTCTCGCGTGAGGGCGAGGACAATCAGCTTTATTACGATATCAAGCTTAAAGCCACCAAGCTGCTTATTGAAAACACCGACAATACCTTCGTAACTCCCGTATTCAACGGCTCGGCTTCGTTGAGAAACGCGGCGGGACAGCTTATCGAGGAGGTCACTAAGGCGGTGAGACGAAATAAGAAGATTGATGCCGCGTTCATCGAAGAGCTTTACGGCAAAATGAACTCACTCTATCACCTTGATGAGCTTGGCGAGAGCAGAGGCGATACCAAGCAGACCTTCGGACCGTTGCCCACAGAATCGATAGCTCTGATAGTCACCTTGGGCGCGACTTGGGTTGGAATCGGCAGCTACGTAGTCATTGATTGGGCGAAAAAAAGAAAAAAGCAAAAAAATAGCTGATCTATATTGACATTTGTAAATAATTGGTGTATAATGTAAAAGTCAAAAATTTTCATTGAAAAGGAGAAAAAACAATGACAAAGAGAATATTGGCAATTGCACTTGTTCTGTGCGCAGTGCTTTGCGTAGTATCCTGCACTCAACCTTTCGATCCTTCTGCTAAGAGCGAGGGCGTAATGACCTATGCGGAATACGATGCGGCAGAGCTTGATGCAGACGTAGTTATCGAGGGCTACGTTCAGGCAACTCAGTCCTGGTGGGACAACAAGATCACCGTATACCTTCAGGATCCCGATGGCGCATACTTCGTGTATGAGCTTGCTTGCTCCGAAGAGGATGCGGCTAAGCTGACCAAGGGCACCAAGATCAAGGTTACCGGCTACAAGGGCGCTTGGGCAGGTGAGGTCGAGGTTATGGACGGAACCTTTGAGTTCGTTGAAAGCGAGCCTTGGGTTGCTCCCGTGTTCGACGCTACCGCGCTTCTCGGCACTGATGAGCTTATCGAGCATCAGAACGAGTTCGTTTGCTTCAAGGGTATGACCGTTGAGAGCATCGAGTACAAGAACGGCGAGCCCGGCGACGACATCTACGTAAACCTTTCCAAGAACGGCACTACCTACAGCTTCTGCGTAGAGCGTTACCTTACCGCTCCCGGAACCGACGTTTACGAAGCGTTCGCTACTATTAAGGCAGGCGACGTTGTTGACGTTGAAGGCTTCCTCTACTGGTATAACGGTGTTAACACCCACATTACCGCTGTAAGCAAGGCTCAGTAATAAACAAAAAGGTTGGTCGCAAGACCAACCTTTTCTTTTGCATTTTTATTGTATAAAGCGACAAAAACAAAACAAATAATTAAAATTACAACAAATAATTTACAAATATCGACAAAAAACAGCCCTTGGAGGAGTCCAAAGGCTGCTTTTGCTTTATCAGAATCCGAAATAATTCTTTGCGTTGTAGTAGCTGATGTCAGCGGCGATCTTCTTGAGAGTCTCCATGTCAGCGGGATACTCGCCGTCCTCGACCCACTTGCCAAGCAGGTTGCACATAATGCGGCGGAAGTATTCGTGACGGGTGTAGGAAACGAAGCTGCGGCTGTCGGTAAGCATACCCACGAAGCGCGCGATCATTCCGAGGTTTGCGAGTGCTCTCATCTGGCTCTCCATACCGTCTCTCTGATCGTTGAACCACCAGCCCGATCCGAACTGTATCTTGCCTGCAACGCCGCCGCCCTGGAAGTTTCCGAGCATCGTGCCAAGCACGTAGTTGTCCTTGGGGTTGAGGGTGTAGAGAATAGTCTTGGGAAGCATATCCTTCTTGTCAAGTCCGTTAAGGATCTTGGAAAGACCCTCTGCGATCTGGAAATCGTTAACGCTGTCAAAGCCGGTGTCGGGGCCAAGCTTTTCGAACATTCTCGAGTTGTTATTGCGGAGCGCACCGATATGAAGCTGCCATACCCAACCGCGCTTTGCATATTCCTCGCCAAGATAGATCAGCTTCTCAATGGTCTCGTCGTCCATAGAGTCAACGGCATGGTCGGAGAGACGGCAGCCGTTCTCGTGGAAGAAATCAAGTCTCTCGGGGAAGTCGGAGTTGATTTTGGAAAGATCGGGACGGAACGCGGGGATCACCTTGGTGTCAAAGCCCTCAATGCCCTTGATCGCTCTGTGATACTCAAGAGTATCGTAGGGCGCGTCGGTGGTGCAGATGGTCTCAACGTTGCTCATCTTAATAAGACCCTGAACGCGGTATTCCTCGGTGGCAAGGCAAGCGTTTATCTTATCCCATATAGCCTTTGCGGTGTTTTCGTTAAGAGTTTCGTCGATGTCGAAATATCTCTTCAGCTCAAGGTGAGTCCAGTGGTAAAGGGGGTTGCCGATAAGCAGGGGCATAGTCTTTGCGAATGCCATCCACTTGTCGAAATCGTCAGCGTCACCGGTGATAAATTTCTCGTCGATGCCGTTGGTTCTCATCTGTCTCCACTTGTAGTGGTCGCCACCAAGGAACAGCTCGAAAGCGTTCTTGAACTGATAGTTTTCAGCGATCATTTTGGGGCTGATGTGGCAGTGATAGTCGATAATGGGAAGATCCTTTACGTGCTCGTAAAGCTCCTTCGCCGTCTTGTTTTTCAGCATGAAATCATCGTTAATAAAGCTCATAGCGTTACTCCGTCCTTAAATATAGAAATTTCTTCGTATTTATTTATTTCATTTTTGGTCTGCTCGCCCTCGGCAACCCTTATGACGTAAGAGAGAAGCTCTTCGGAAAGGTCGCTTCCGTCAAGGGTAGGCGATGCGTCGAAATCGATCCAATTCGCTTTTCTTTCTGCCAAAGAGTGATTTGTGGCGATCTTCACGGTGGGAACGGCAGTGCCGAGAGGAGTGCCTCTGCCCGTGGTGAAGAGAATTACGTGTACACCTGCCGCCATCAGATTCGTGCAGGCAACTATGTCGTTTCCGGGGCCTGTCAGCAGGGAAAGACCGTTTTTTTCGAGTCTGTCGCCGTAAGAAAGCACGTCGACAACGGGAGAAAGACCGCCCTTCTGAATGCAACCGAGGGATTTTTCCTCGAGAGTGGTGATTCCGCCCTTTTTGTTTCCGGGAGAAGGGTTTTCGTAGATGACCTGATTGTATCTTACGTAGTAATCCTTGAAATCGTTGACCATTTTCACGGTCTTTTGGAAAATTTCTTCACTTTCACAGCGGTTCATCAGAAGATGCTCTGCACCGAACATTTCGGGCACCTCGGTAAGAGCGCAGGAGCCTCCGAGAGAGACAAGTCTGTCGCAGAATCTTCCTACAAGAGGATTAGCGGTAATTCCCGAATATCCGTCGCTGCCGCCGCACTTGAGACCTACCTTCAGCTCCGAGATGTGTACCGGCTCGCGCTTGAAGCCGTCGGCATATTCACGAAGCTCTCCGATAAGCCTTACACCCTCGGCGATCTCGTCGGAAAAGTCTTGCGTGTTAAGGAATTTTACGCGTTTTTCGTTCCAAGTGCCAAGCACCGATTTGAAAACGTCGATGTTGTTATTCTCGCATCCGAGACCCAGCACGAGCACACCGCCCGCATTGGGGTGGTTTACCATTCCGCGAAGGATATGCTGAGTGGTGGTCTGATCGTCACCGAGCTGAGAGCAACCGAAGGGATGGGGGAAATATTTAGCACCGGTAAGATCGGCTAATTTTTCTGCAATTTTGTTGACACATCCAACGGTGTTGACGATCCAGATATCGTTTCTGATACCGACCTGACCGTCCTCGCGGATGTAGCCCATAAAGGTCATGTCACTTTCAACCTTCTCGCCGTGAACCTCGCTGGGCTCATATCTGTATTCAAGCTTGCCCGAAAGATTTGTCTTTACGTTGTGAGTGTGTACGTGTTCGCCTGCCTTGATATCGCAGGTCGCGTGACCGATGCTCTGACCGTATTTTATTACGTTTTCGCCGCATTTTATGTCACGCAATGCGTATTTGTGACCGTCATCAAGGTTTATCCCAACGTTATCAAGCCTGTTTATGATAAAAAGGTCGGGCATATTATTTTCTTTCGACATACTTTGCTACCTCTTTTTCAAGGAAGGAAAGATCCTCGCCCCAAAGCTTTTCGTTGGCAAGTATTTCGCCCACGGTTGCGGACTTCATAAATGCTGTAACCTCGGGGTCGTCGTTGGTCATATCGGTCATGTAGAAGTCGATAAGCTTTGCAAAGGAGAAGAGAAGAGTCTCGGGCATCTTGTTATATCTCTTGACGTATTCAAGAATAGAAGGAAGCACGCGAACCTTGAATTTGCTGACGCTGTTGAGCGCAATGGAGCTGAGCATGTGCTTGATGTAGGGGTTGGAGAAGCGGATTATGACGTTGTCCGCATATTCGATAAGCTCCTCGCGGGGAAGATCAAGTGTGGGGATTATCTCCTCGTAAACACACTTTTTGATGTAAGAGAGCATCTTTTCGTCGTCGATGCAGCTCTTTACGGTGTCAAAGCCCTCAAGCAGAGCGTAGGGCACGAAGGAGGTGTGAGCGCCGTTGAGTATGCGAACCTTTCTGGTGCGGTACATCTCAAGATTATCGGTAACGATAACGTTGAGAGAGCACTTGTCGAAGGGGATCTCAGAGCAGAGCTCGGCATAGCCCTCAATTACCCAAAGGTGGAAATATTCGCTGGTGTTGATCATCTTGTCGTCGAATCCCACGTCGATCTGCTCATCCTTGGGATAACCGGTATTTATACGGTCAACAAGGGTGTTGCAGAAGATGTTTTCCTGCTCTATCCAAGCCTTGAAAGCATCTCCGAGATTCCAGAGCTCGGCATACTGGAGCACGCATTTTTTGAGATTTGCGCCGTTCTTGTCGATAAGCTCGCAGGGAAGGAAGACGAAACCGGGGAGTCCGAGCTCAAATCTCTTGTAGAGAAGCTGAGTCAGCTTGCCGGGGAAGCTCTTTGCGGGTCTGTCCTCTATCTTGTTGTCCTCCTCAAAGCAGATACCTGCCTCGGTGGTGTTGGAAATTATAAAACGGAAATCGGGATTCTCGGCGAGCGCCAGATAAGCGTCGAAGTCATCGTAGGGCTTAACGCAACGGGAGATAACGTCGATCTTCTTTACGTCCACTCCCTCACTGCCGCGGCAGAGGTGAGTGTATTTGCAATCCTGCGCCTCAAGCAGGTCGCAAAGACCCTTTTCAATGGGCTGAACCACTACTACCTTACCGTCAAAATCGGTTTTTTCATTGATAATTTGAAGCATCCAATCGGCAAAGCCGCGAAGAAAACCGCCCTCGCCGAACTGTATAACTCTTTCTTTCATTTTTGTCTCCGTTCCGCCGTGCGCGATGCGCGCGGCAAGCAAAATTATGTTATTATAATTATACATCAAAAAAACACAAAAATCCTTAAAAAATTTGACTATTTAGCGATATTTTCTTGACTTTTTTGATGTCTTGTGATAAAATTGATGTATCAAAGGCAAAAAACATGACCTGCAGGTGGATTTATGGAAAAGAAATATACGTACGGAGAAAGAGACTTCTTTTATGACGAGGACAGAGATATCCAGCGCATCGGCAAGCATACCATGCGCAAGCACTGTCACAATCATTTTGAGATATATTATATAACCAAGGGGAATTGCTGTTACTTTATCGAAAACAAGATATATCATTTACAGCCCGGGGATATTATCCTTATTCCCGAGGGGATAATGCATAATACCGAGTATCAGAACACGACCTACTCAAGAAAGCTCATCAGCTGCTCGGAGTATTTCATTCCGCAAAGCGTGAAGCCGAAGCTATCCGAGCTTATGCATCTTTACAGAAATCCTAATATAACCGACGAGATAAACGCGATCTTCAATAAGATCGAAGCCGAAAACGATAACCGTGACGAGCTCAGCGAGGATATCTTCAAGTGCTACACGAATATGCTTTTTTTCCTTCTTGCAAGGAACCCCAACCTCTGTATTCCGCAGGAGGATGAGAAGCACTATATCGACGATGCAATTGAATTTTTGCAGAGCAATTATTCTCTTGATGTGACTCTTGAAAAAATGGCGGCAAGATATTTTGTCAGCGCAGAGCATTTTTCAAGAGTGTTCAAAAAGAAGATAGGCTTCAATTTCAAGGAGTATATCAACCTTTTGAGATTGCAGAAGGCAGAGTCTATGCTGCGCCAGATGAACGCGGCGTCTATAACCGAGGTGGCGCAGAGCTGCGGATTCAATGACAGTAACTATTTCTCTGTGCAGTTCAAAAAGCTCTACGGGATCTCACCCAAGAGATTTCAAAGCAGTAATCGGTCATCTGTGTGATAAAATAACGGTTAAAATGCGGTATTTGTCGCCAAGGCGACTGATACAAAAGGGCTGATCCGTCGCCATAACGATGGATGTAAAGAAGCATATCCGTCGCCATAACGATGGATATGCCACGCGTATTCGTCATTTTGACATGAAAGTACGGAGGATTCTTATATGGAATATATCAAAGCAAGCGAGGCGGCTGAGCGGTTTGGAATATCGGTCCACAGAGTTCAGGAGCTTTGCAAAAACGGAAAAATAGAAGGCGCCGTCAGATTTGGCCGCGATTGGATGATACCGAAAAATGCCCAAAAGCCTGCCGACGGACGGAAAAAGAAGAATGAAACCGGCGGCGCGGCGGTTGATTTCGGAAAGCTGAATATGCCTATGCCGAGAAAGAGTCCCTTTCTGCATATGACGGATCTCTATCATACACCGGGAAAGGCGGAGGAGTGCATCGAAGCATTGTCGGACAATCCCGAGGCGCAGGCGCTGTTCAGAGCGTGGATATGCTATGCAAGAGGCGATATCGACGAGGCATATCGGCAGGCAGAGAAGTTTCTGGAGATCCATTCCGGATTTTATGCCATCGTAGGAGCAGGAAAGCTTCTGGCGCTATGCTCCACGTGGCGAGGAGACATAAATATGTGGAATGAGGCGAAGAGACACATTTGCGAAGCGCCCATCAAGGATGACGACGATACCGAAATACTTTCCTTGGCGATCGCCGCCGTTAACAGCGTTCTCTTTGATAATAAGGATTATCCCGAGTGGTTTGACAGAGGAAACTTCGAAAAGCTGCCCGCAGACGCCCATCCTGCCGCAAAAATATATTATGCAAGATACCTTTATATGGCGGCATACGATATTGCCACAAAGCAATTTGAATTCGAGGGCATCAAAGACCTTGCCCTTATGAAGATAATCCCCAATACTATTGAGCCTATGATCTCTCAGGCGGTGGTAGACCGCACCGTAGTACCCGAGATACATCTGCGATTGACGTGCGCAGCGGCATACCATAACAGCGGTGACGATAAGCACGCTATCGAGCATATCGACAAGGCTATCGCCCTTTGTATCCCCGATAAGCTTTACGGAGTTCTTACCGCCTATTGGCGTATGCTGGACAGACTTCTTGAGGAAAGGCTTCAGCTGGCGGGAGGAGACATTCTTGAAAAAGTCAAGGAGCTGTATTCGGTCTACCTTGTTGGATGGTCAAAGCTCAGCGGTATCGTGCGGAATAAGGTTCTGGCTTGCAATCTTACCGCGCGCGAGCGTGAGGTAGCCAAGCTCGCCTCCTTTGGCTTTACCACCAAGGAGATAGCGTCGACTTTGTATATCGCGGAATCTACGGTCAAGCAGACCGTATTGCGCGTTGTGCAGAAGACGGGAGTAAAGGACAGAAGCGACTTTTCAAGTATACTGTAATTTTTTCAGCGCCCCTCGGGGCGCTTTTTTTGTGCAATTTATATAGTCCAAAACGGGCACTTTTAGTACACGTGCAAGTGCAAAGGGAAAATTTGTACGTATACTAAAAATGTACCGTTTTTTTTGATTTAGGGGGTTTCGAAAACCGAAGTTTTCATATATAATATTATCATAGACTTTTGCTGTGTTCATTTTGAACCCGGTATGGGAGGAGGACCGAGATGAAAAAGCCAATTGAAGGGGAGCTTTTCAGGCGACTGTCGCTTCACGGAAGGACGTTTGAGCTGAGATACGGCTTTTACGAGGACTTTGAGAGGGAAAGCGATTTCAAGGAGCCGATCCCGATATATCCCGATTTTTTAAAGGATCCGATATATACTAATGATGGATATCCCTTCGTAACACAAATGCAGGACGTGTGCGAATGGGCAGAGAGTGGCGCGAGAGAGGATGCTTGCTGTGTGGATTGCAAGCATTTCGTACAAGGCGAGGAGCTTATCGGATTATGCAAGTGCGAAGCGAGGCGGCGGAAGGAGCCGAATACATTTCCCGAGGTAACACCTCATTCAAGCAGTTTGGAGGATACGTTATGAAGAAAAATTTTCTTTTATCAAAAACCCTGAGCATCGTTTTATCGGTATGCATGATATTTGCCATTGCAGGTCCTACCGTATTAACGGTGGCGGCTCAGTTCGGTGACGGTCTGCCGTTCTCCTGGTGGCCCATGCGGCATGAAGACGATCATCCGTCCTTGAACGAGGTCGCGGTGCCTACAGTCAGCGAAAATCCGTATTCGCCCTCGGTGTATTCGGAAAAATACGCGATCTACAGAACCGCGACTCAGAATGAGCTAATCAAGAGCGGTCACGTGGAAGCGGTCAGAACTCAGGATTATTACCATAAAAAGGAATATCCCGACGGCACCAGCAGCTATTACACCGCATCGATCTCGCCGCTTTTCAACTATTATCCGGTTTGGGGCGATACCTTGCCTTCAAATCTTCCGTACAGAGAGGGAAATGAAAATCTTTTCCATCCCGATCTTGTCTTGAGCAATGACGCTATTTACGTTGATATCGCAAGCGGCCCAAGTCTCTCCAGCCTGTCCGGCGTCGGCGCAAACCCCGATCACGTTTACGTGAGATTGGGAGCGACGGTGGTCTCGGGCGAGGGAATCATAGGCTTCTTCAATAACGTTAACGAGATATACTCCGGCGACCCTGCGCATATGGCAAAGGGAGAGGCGAAGAATGAGTCGGTCAGGATCACAGTTGACGTCCCCCTGAAAGACGTTTATGAGCTCGGACTTCCGCACTTCTATGCGGGAAACGGCGTCATGACCGATATGTACATAACTCTCATAGACGATACCGCTCCCTCGGTTACCGGAGTTGAGGTCAAAAAGAGCGGAAGCACGCTTATTCTCAATATGACCTTCAACGAGGGTCTTTCCTGGGGAAATTGGATACAGGAAAAAGAGCTTGATTATTTTTACGTAGACGTATTCCTGAGAAATACGGGCGGAGGCAAGAATCAGACGCTCCGTATGTTCGTATCCGAGCTTGGAGGAGATAATAAGAACGTCGTTACCTTCAAGGGCGAGCTTGGTGATTTCCGATACGCTAATTTCTACATTGAAAAGATCTCTGCGGCAGGAAAAAGACCGTATTCCATAAGCTCCGCGACTCCCGTGGTAGACGTTGCGGACAAGGTGTATTACACGCCGATGGATTACATTGAATATGACCATAATATTTACTGTGACTCGGGAGTATGGTCGTTCAATCACGGAACGATCACCGATCACGCCGGCAATCCCGTAAATCTTTCGGCGGTAGTCGGCAGAAGACTTGGCTACAGAGTCGAAAGCAACAGCTTTGAGGCGGCAGAGGTCATTATATATAATGATGTAACTCTCGGCGCTGACGAAAGCAAGATAGAGGGCGCGCCCACCGAGTGGCCCAAGGATATCGACAAGACTCATATGTTCGCGGGCCCCGACAACACGATCACGGTCAAGCTGACCACCTATGCGATGCTTACCGAGGCAGAGGCGAAGAAGGTTTCGATACAGTTGAACATAAAGAACCCCGACGGAACGCCTCTTACCGCAAGGTGTACCTCGTCCTACTCCTTTACCGAGGAATATACGGTATACGGTGATGAAAGCGGACGCACCATGACCTGCCTGATGTTTGAGAACATCAAGCTGAGCGCGGGAATGACGATGGATATTGCCGAGGGCGAGGCACCTCAGATCAAGGTCGCTAAAATGACCGACAGTATACCTAACAAGACCGCGTATCCTTACGTTGTATCTCCCTCGAGACAGCTTTACGGTGACTTCACCTCTCCCGACGTGGAGGCTGAAAGGCTCTTCATGAACGAGCCCGAGGAAAATAACGGCTATTACGTGCTCGGCATCAAGGCAACTGTCGCTGAGGACGTAAGCAAGCCTCCCTACTATTCGGGAACGCTTAAGACCTTTGCCGATATAAAGCTTGGCGGAGGGGTGCTTGAAGGAACTCCCGCGAAATACATCGTAAGCTTTGACGAGATCAAAGCCGATGAGGTTGCCGAAAGGATGGCAAGCGAGGGTAAGGATACCACAGTACCCGTCAGCGGCACCGTCAGCCTCGGAACCTATCCCGTACCAAGTGACCGACAGGATTATTTCATTTATATAATGATACAGAGCGGCGGCAAGCTGGTAGACGGACTTTCGCTCACGGTGGAATCCGAGGACTTGGTCGGAAACAAGGCTTCGGACAATACCTTCGATATAGACTGTATGATAGACGAGGTGGCACCCGATATCATCTTCCCCAAAAGCGCGAAGATCGATTTTCAGGGAACTAACGATCAGGCGCTTGTGACAGTGCCGATAAGAGCTACCGATTATAACGGCGTTGTATCGCTTAAATATGCCTGGGAGCTTGATATGCTGGAGGGCGGCACTCCCGAGCTTGATGAAAACGGCAGACCGATAGGAAACGTTACCGAGGGCAATGGCGAGATAAAATGGCACGACCTTATGATCGAGCCCGGAAACGAGATCAACGTTACGGTCAGCAAGACCTACGGCGGACTTGATGATGAAAACAAGGTCTATAACGAGACCCTTTGGGTGGTCGCGGTAGACGGCGAGGGCAACGAGAGCCGGGTGATCTCCTATAAGTTCTCGGTCAGCACCGAAAAGCCTCAGACCGATGCCGAAATGGTAAGCGACCCCAATATTCCTTCGAGCCGCCCCGAAATAACCGTGACCGGCCCCGCTCACGCTTCCTACAATGAAGAGCTTGATGCCTTTACAAGAGTTACCCTGACGCTTACGGGTGGCGAGTGGCAATACGTTACCGTTGTTAAAACGGGCGAGACCGTCGACCTCTTCAGCTTTGAAGGCAGACAGTGGTACAGAGTAAAGAGAAGCGGAAATTCTTACACGGCGGTGGAAGCGATCCCGATGATCGGCGAGGGCTTCACTCTTACCGAATCGCATAAGTTCTACGAGCTCTTCACCTTCTACGGCGACGTCAGGGTGAGCTTCGAGAACGGCTACGGAGATATGATCCCCGCGACAGGATTTGTTTATGAAAGCGCGACGGGCGGAAGCTATATGTCCGATCCCAACTACTTTACCGTAAGATATACCGCAAGAAATCCCGAGCTGCTCACGGTCAACAAGATCAGCTTCGGTCAGATGATCGATATGGTCGAAAATGAGGAGATCGACATGGAATCCGATCCCGAAAATTACCTTTGGTACAGAGTGATCGGTGAGAATTCCAAGAAGGGCTCTGAGCCGGTTCTCTTCAATATGACCAAAAAGCGGATCAATCCCATGCGCGGAACGCAGATATACTTCAGCCTTTCCAATATTTTAAGAAATGATTGGGGAGTGATGGACGTAGATTTTGAAGGATCCTATATTGAGCTTCGCTTCATAGACAAAAACGGAAATGAAAGAGTAGTGGCTACCGAGAAAGGCTTCTCGGGTGCCAATACCCAGTTCTATCAGATCCCCGATAAGTATGATGACGGCGGAGATTTCGAGACCGGAATTTATTACGTAAGAGCCTACGCAAAAAGCAAGGGCGGTAGCGTAAGCTATTATGATTCCTCCAATATGATTCTCGATGCCAGCGTTCCCGAAAACGACGGAATCTGGGAATATTCCTATCAGCTTCCCCTTGAATCCAATGCGTGGAGAAGCTACGGCGCGGAGGGAACCCCCTTTACCTCGGTGGGTGTAAGCGTAAGCGGAACCGACGGCGAGATATACCGAAGCAGAATGCTCGCGGCATACACCTCGGGTGTCAGCGGACTTTTGATAAATCTGCGCACCGAGCTTGACGTTGCTGTCCTCGACGGCATCACGGTAGGTGAGTTTGCGGGAATCCGCTACTGGAATAAGCTCAGCGCTCCCACTGACGAGGAGATAGAGTCGCAGCCCTTCATCAAACAGGATTATGATGACGGAATCTTTATCACCACGGGCTTTGACAGTATATATACCGAAGAAAACATTCCCAAGGGAGTGGACGGAATGCTTAATGGATACGGACTGTATCTTGTAAAGGGCGTAAATACCATCTGCTATCAGGTAAAGATGTCCAACGGTTACGTCTCTCCCGTAAGGCAGACAACGATAATCGTTACCGATAAAACTCCCGTGCTTAACATAGCGGTTCAGGATTACGTTCCTTCACACCATGTTTATCAGGGCGAGGAGGGAATTACCAACGCACATAGCCTGAAGCTGGCGATCGAGAGCGCATATTCGCTTAACGGATCGGGACTTGTGGACGTCAGCGTGGTATCTACCTACGGAATGACGGTAGGTAAGTACAGCGGTGAGGGAGAGAACCGTTCTCTCGATGAGAGATTTTACGATGACCCCACACCAAGTTACAATCAGCTTGATACGATAGTTAGTGGGCTTGGCGACGAGGATTACGCGATCATTACTGAAAACTCGTACACGGCGCAGTATCCCCCCTCAAACGATAACCTTTGTACGGCGGTGTTCGTGGCATATGACGAATACGGCGGAATGACGGTGGTCGCTCCCCAGATAGGAGACCATATAAGAGTAGACAACTGGGGCGGTAGCACCGATTACGAGTACAACATTGATTACGACGGCGGTTACCGCGACGATCCCTACACCGTGGGCAGAGACCTTACGCAGGTGCACACGATGTATAATCAGCCCGTATATTACGGTAAGATAGTCACGGGATATCAGAATCTTGTGTCCTACAATAACGGCGAGTGGATCGTGATGGAGGAATCTCTCCCCGATCTCAGCTATAACCTCTTCAATATCGTTACGAATGACGTAACTTGGGGAAGCGGAAGCGCAATGCACGGAAGCCACAACGGACTTGTAGGCTCAATGCAGATGGTGGGCACCTCCGGCGTAATATATTCCGAGGAAGGCAAATTCCCGGGCGACAACTTCGAGCTTATCAACTGGGATAGCGCGGTGATAACCTTCTCGGGCGGAGATCTCAGCTCTCCCGTTACCGTACCTCTTGCAGGTGGCGGAGCTAACGATGCAGGATACATCGGCGGCTCTTATTGGGTAGATTCGGACGGCGTCGGACGCTTCAGCTTCAACGTGGCGTCGGTACCTCTTCCCGAGGGCAAGACGGTGGAGGATCTCCCCGAGCTTGATCAGCTTGTCGGAACAGACCCCGAGACCGGAGAGACGTTTGACATTGCAGGTCACTTCTACAGAGATTTCACCATAAGGGGATACAATATCTACGGCGACTACTTTGAAAAGAGCGGTCAGGTGGCGATGTATTACACCGAATACGGAGTGTTTAAATACTACGACAAGGTGAGAAGCTACGCCGTAGGTCAGGGTGACTATTATATCAGGATCCCCGGAGATAATAACTACGTATACGTTCCCGGATACCTTGAAAGCATGACCGGACACGGTATAGTTCTTCAGCTCGGATTTGAGACTGTCGAATACGGCAGAACGTTGAATACGGGCATCTTCGAGAACGGCGAGTTCAGAAAAACGGTCACCGACTACTACGGCAATGAATATGAGATAGTGCATACACTGACCAAGGCAGAGGATACGGGAACGAGCATAAAGCTTTCGACCGTAGAAAAGACGGCGGAGCACGTGACCGTCACTCTCAGCAGAGCGGACGGCATACCGATATACGTCGATATCACCGACTATGCTATTATGAGTGTCGAGGGTAACGGAACCGCGGCAGTCACCGTAACGGTCAAGGAAAACGTCAGCTTCTCCTACAGATACAATTCTGACGGCTTGGATGATAAGGTATATACGTTAGATATTGAAAATATCGTAAAGCCTGCCCCGAAAATCCTCTGGAGCTTCGATCTTTCCGATGCGGTGGAGGACGATAACGGAGTGGCATACAGATACGGCAGCGTTACCGCTTACCTTGTGGATGACAACTTCACTCTCACAGACAAATACACGGGCAAGGCTCCTCAGTTTACCTTCTATCCCGACGGAGACAGATATTACCTCTTTGAGGGCGGTACGGTAGAGGCAACGGTGGGCAATGAAACGGTCATCATTGAAAACGGAATACCGGTGATGCTCCCCGTAGTGCTGAAGCAGGTCAACGATCCCTTAGGTATCTTCGATCCCATCACGGGAGAGAGAATAGAGGACACCGAGACACCCGGAGTTCAGATACTTGCTTACTCCAATCTTAACGGCTACTTTACCGAAAAGAAGCTTGCAATTCAGGTTGAGGGCGCGAGACATTCCGATATTATGCATGACCGAAAGGGCTACACGGTCTTCGAATACTCGGGCAACGTCGGAGACAGCGCAGAGCTGCTCCGAGAGCTTGGCTGGAGCACGGCTTTCCGATTTGAGATCGAGATAAGCGACAGAAGCCCCGTAAGAATATTCGTAAAGGAAGGACTTCCCGAAGCCGCTCCCGACTACGAAAAGGGATACAGCGACAGCATCGACGGTGTAACACTTAACAGCCGACTGCTTGACGTAAAGAAGGCGGCGAAATTCACCTTGTTCATTGTTGACAAGGAGAATAACTACACGGCAATACCCTTTGAGATAACGAATATAGGCGAATCTCCCGTGCCTCAGGTAGAAAAGGTAACGCTCGGTCACGACAGAGTAAGGATCTACGTTATTCCTCCCACAGAGGCGGGAGTCAGCGATTTCAGTATCACCTCACTTGATATCGGAGTCGAGGTGAAGATCGACGGCGAGGCAGGAAGCAAATATTTCGGAATGCCTTACGTTGAGTACACAGACAACGACGATTACATCATCAATTACAGCTACAGCTACAACGGCACTCCCGTTGAGGGCAAGGTCGACGCAAAGGTCTACGAGATCAACGTAGATAAGATCGCTCTCGGTAAGAGCGGTGTGCAGTGGTCGGATAACAAGTCGGCAGAGGCTACCGTAAGCAACGTGACCGCAGAGCTCAGCTTCACTCACACGGTGCAGGAGCTCAAGACCTACGGAGAGATAGACAGTGAAAAGGTGATCTTCGAGATCTCCGGCAATAAGATCACGGTAACCTACCTCGACAACCATCCGCAGATAGAGCTTATAGTTGTGGCAACAAACGGCTCGAGAGTTCCCGTTATCCTCGACGGGGTCGAAAATATCGACCGCTCCGCTCCCGAGATCGAGCTTGTCAGCAAGGTGCTTGCCGAGAACGGACTTTCGGTAACTATCACAATGAGAAGCAACGAAAGAGCGCTCTTCAAGGAGGGCGGATACGTGGGCGAGCTTGGTGACGACGGATATTACTACTATACCCGCCGAGTTACCGAGAATAAGACCTATAAGTACATCTTCGCAGATATGACGGGACTTATGACCGCTTTTGAGGTCGAGGTCACCGAGATCGTAACGGGTGAGCTTGAGCTTCAGTTCAGCAAGTCTCCCTCGGGCGAGGGAGCCGTCAGCGATCCCGCAGAGCTTACGCTGAAGATAGGCGACGTTATCTACGTAAATCCCTCAAGAGACGTTACGGTATACTTTAACGGCGGAGAGGGAATCGCGGCAAGAGCGGGAGCGTGGACCGAAATTCTTATCAGCGATGCGGCAGGCGGAAGATTCCCCTATATTCAGGCATTTGACGCTTACGGCAACGTGGTTACCGAGCAGCTTTCAAGAGTCGAGATACCCGACGGAACGGCACCGGTAATATCGGTCATTAAATACGTCTTGTCGGTAGTGGTCAATGCTGACAGAGACGACGTGGAAGAGGCATTGCTTGAAAACTTTAACGCTTATGACGACGATCCCAATATCACCTACGCGGTGGAATTCCCCGAGGACCTTTCATCTACCGGAGTAGTGGCGGTCAAGTATATCGCTACCGACTCCTCGGGTAACAGAAGCGAGGCGACGGGAAGACTCAGAATTGCCTCGGGCGAGGAGCCTTGGGTATACGTCAACGGCGAACAGACAGACAGAGACGCATCCGCGATACTGAAGAGCGGAGAAGGCTGCACCTTAAGAGTGGATGCAGGCGGACGTCCCTACAAGATATTCATCAAGGAAGGCGTTAAGACCGTAGCGCAGATGAAGACAGACTCAACGGTCATTACAGACTACACGGCATCGACCGAGGAGATATCTCTGCCGGAGCTTGAAAGTCAGACCTATTATACCGTCTGCATCCTGACTCAGGACAGAGATTATTTCAGAATTATTATCTACGTTGAATAAAAAACGAAGATAAAAGAACAGCTACACTATAACCGGGAGGTTTACATTATGAAAAAGACAATGATTAGAGTATTTACTCTGCTTATTACAACGGCGCTGCTTATAGCGTGGATGCCGGTGTCCTCTTTTGCGGAGGCACTTGACAATTCTTCGGATACAGGCGCCGAAGCTGTAAACGATCCCGGTTATATGGAGGTTGACGACGGATATCTGCATATCCGCGTCTCCAAAAATAACGGAGGATTTTACATAGGCACTCTCGAGGGTGACCAGATGATAAAATCCGACAACAACAAGTTCCTGCTCTATCCCGATGAGGGCTTTGATACGTCCTTCACGTCCTTCAAGGTCACTCGGGATGGGCAGAAGCAGGAATTCATATTCGGCAGAGATTACAGCTATCTCGGACTTGAATGCAGCGACGTAACCGTGTTCAAGAACGCGGATAACGCTATCACCGCACAGTGGACGGTAGACGGGCTCCGCTTCACTCAGATAATCGCTCTGATGGGAAAGGACACGTATCAGCACGGTATGGCTTACGTATCCTACGCGGTCGAGAACCTTTCGGGCGAGGACGTGGATAGCATAGAGGCTCGCGTTATGCTGGATACCGCTCTCGGATATCAGGATTATGCATATTATATGCTTGGTCAGACCGACGGAAGCTACGTCAGCGTTTCCGAGGAAAGAACCGTAAACGGAACCGGTTACAGCAATTACTTCTTCGCATATGACAGCGAGACCGCTCCCACCGTTACCGCTTATATGCTTAACGCGTCTGTTGGCGGCGAGACCGTCGTTCCCGATAAGGTCACATTCGCTCATTGGAACAATCTTGCATCTACAGTGTTCGAATATCAGCCCGACGCTGAAGCTCCCCTTGACTTCAAGGATCAGTACAATCTCGACTATATGACCGCAGACAGTGCGGTTGCAATGTATTACTCAATGGGTAGTGCTCCCGCAGAGGGAAGCGGCAGAGGAATCGGCTTCTACTACGGTGTCTACTCCAACCACGATGCGGGTGACGCGGACGTGGCAATGAACTTTACCTCCTCGGGTACGATGTACGTCAACGAGGACGGACTTACCTACAAGGATCTTAACGGAACACTTCCCGGAAACTTCTCAACCACGATAAAGCTTCAGAACATAGGCGACGAGGCTATCGGCAAGCTGAAGCTTGCGATCTACCCCGGTGAGGAGCTTCTGCCCTATAACGAATCGGGCAAACTTATTACAAGCGCGACCCTGCAGGATCCTTATTACAGAGAGATCAACGACTTAAGACCCGGTGAGGCTCGTGATATAAGGCTTGATTTTAAAATTGACCCCACCTACGTTACCGACTACAGAAAGATCAAGCTGGTAGTTTACAATGCAAGCAATACGGATCAGTTAACGGAAGAGAACACCGTTCTGACCAAGGAATTATACGTGCTTTGTCCCGGAGGCGACAATGCGGAGCTCGGTTTTACCGGAATGACTCCTTCCACCGTATTTATGACGGGAAGAAGATTCGTCTATATGACGGGCTCGAATTTCAACCTTCTCCGTGACAAAACTCAATACAGACTCGTTCTCCGTCCCATGGACGGCGGCGACGACGTTGTTCTCAAGCAGGATCTCGTTGTGATCAACCCCGAAAAGAACACCGCTACTCTCGTTCTTGACCAGGAGCTCCGCAAGGGAAGCTGGCAGCTGATAATCGACTGGAACGATGCGGCGGTAGAGGACATCGTGAACGATGCGCTCCGCATAGAAGTTACCGACGTTCCTCAGCCCGGAGATCCCGGCTTCGTAAGCTCGGGAGTCTACGGTATAATTACCATCGAGCGAAGCGGAAACGGCTCGGGTAGCGACCCCTATCACTACGAACTGGTCAATTATGAGTCGGAGTCGGCGCTTGCAAGCTCCAATACCGACCCCGAGGACATTATGATGGTCTTCCGCGGTGACTTCAACCTGCTTTCTGATGAAACGAGAGGCAACTTCAAGGCAGAGGCGATCACTCTTATGGAGGGTGATGTTATCACCATAAGCGACGCTCTTGAGGTCAAGGAGGGAAGAGTTACCGTAACGGTAGAATTTGACGACAACGGCAAGCAGAAGACCATAAACGTCGATATCGACGGTAAGGTGCGCACCGCAAACTCACAGACCAAGGTCTGGGACGGTGTTTGCGCGATCACCTCCTTCGACGAGGGCGTGCATTATACTCTTCCCATTTACGATGAGCAGGGTGTAATGAGATACGGCGATGGCGAGATCGGAGGCAAGGAGATAACCCTTCTCTGGCCCAGCGCGGCAGGCGCGGCGCAGACTCTCGCAGGACTTTTATTCGACCTGAGATACGGCGAATTTGCTCTTATGGAGCAGAACGGAAAGCTTGAAAGAGTAATAGCCTTCGGTGCAAAGCTTTCTCCCGAGATACTCGTTCCAAACGGTGCTGTCGGAAATTACGGCATATCCAAGTACGAGCAGGCTCACATGAATATGGCTAATACCAACTATACCTCAATGGATCTCCGCATAACTCAGATGTACGAGGCTGCAGAAGAGAAAAAATGGAGAGAAAAGCAGGTCGGAACGCTCAATATGTACGTCGACGATATTCTCTTCGGCGGAGGCGGCTTCATCGGCTTCAATACTCAGGTTGAGGTAGGTATACCCTCATACGCGCAGGGAATGCCCTATATCCAGGGAACCCTGGCACTCAAGATAATCAACGATTACTGGGAATTCGGAGTTGAGGGCGAGGCAGATGCCATCGTCTTCGAAATGGAGGCTTCGCTTCAGCTCAAGAGCTATAACGGAATCCCCGTTCCCGATAAGATCTATTTCTTCGTCGGAGGCTTTGAGCCCGGTGTGCTTGTAGACCCCATCGGTATGCTTTGGATCAGAGGCGCAGGCGGCGGTGTGGACAGAATATACGAGACCTTCTTCGTCTCCAACGTAGTGCCCCCGTTAACTCTGCTTATCAGCGGTCAGTTTGCGATATTCTCGGTGCTTGAGGCAAGAGCCGATGCATCTCTCTCCTTCAGAGGAATCGAAGCATATCTTTCTCAGATAAAATTCGGTCCCATAACCATTCTTGATTCACTTGGCGGTAAGCTTTACTGGTATCCCAGCTTCGAGGCGGCGCTCGGCATCAAGCTGAACATCCTCGACGCTATTATCGGTGAAGGCTCGATAATGCTCCGCGTGGATTATGACGGAAGCGTATTCTTCCAGGCGTATGCAAAGGCTACAATTCGTATTCCCAGAAGGATATTCCTCATAGGAGGACTTGAAATAGGCTCAGCCAGTGTAGGCCTTGATACTAAAAAGGTATGGGGCTCTGTAAAGGTCATAGGAATCGGTGTTGGCATCGTCTACCATTGGGGCGGCAGCGTTGACATTTCTACCGGTAAGAACATAAAAGTTCCCGAGCCGGAATTTTACGGCTCAGCCCTCGGCGGCACGGTCTATATTGATCCCGAGACCGGAGAAGAGCTCTATATGAGCGTGCTCAACGGCATCAGAAATCTTTCCGACGGCTCGCTTGAGGATACCGTTATAAGCTCCTCCGCCGACAAAAAGCTTCACAGATTTACTCTCGATGCAACCTCCAACGAGGACGGTCTGGCGGTAGTCAGCTTCCCCGCATCGAGCAAGATAGAGGCTGAAAGCCTTAAGCATCAGGTAAAGGTCAAGGTGGGCGGCAAGGATTACGGTCTTGAGTGGTTCAACGACGCTTACAATGCCGATGATGCGGTAAACCTTGGAACAAACGCGCTTCTCAACTATGACGAGGAGTCGGGAATGGCTCACGTCAGCGTTTCCTTCACCGACGGAGTTGATTTCGGTAAGGAGATCGAGATAAGCACCCCCACCTCTACAGATATCGAGCTTTTCGCTATCGAGAGACTTGTAGATTTTGACAGTGTTCAAATGAATGACAACGCGGGCATCGATAACGACAGCGTGAAGATCGTTGGAAGCCAGCTTGAAAAGCTTTCGGCTCTCACGGTTCAGGCGGTTGACGAAAACGGCAACGCTTATCTCCTCAAGGAAGAGAACGTTGACCTGATCGTCGGAGACGAGCACGAAACAAGGCTCGTATATCCCAAGAATCTTCCCACCGGCAAATATACTCTCAGAGTAATAGGAACGGTAACTCAGGACGGAGTTGAGGTCGCGTGTCCCATGACCGAAACCGAATTCACCTTCGTCAACGAGCAGCAGCCTATCCCGCTTAACAAGCTCGACGTTGACTTCGGCGGCAATTATACGATCGAAGCACAAATTAGCAGTGATAATAATGATTTTGACGGTTATTCTCTGACCGTTTACGAAAAAACAGAGGAGGGTCTTCTTCCCACCATCTATTCGGATATCCTTTATGAGATCACCGATGAGGAAAGAGAAGAGGGCTTGCTCAACCGAACGCTTATCACGGGCGGAAGATACTCAAGCACAGATCCCGAGAGCGGAGAGACCGTGTTCAACGGCCTTGAGGCAGGAAAGACCTACGTGGTTGAGGCGAGAACCTACAAGATAATGAGCGACGAATCGATACTCTATTCCACAGCTCTTGTTTCGGATGAGATTACGATGGTCGAGCCGACCGTCACCGAGCCCAAGTTCAGTATCGAGGGATCTACCTCCCTCGCCGTTGGCTTGACTACCGTAAAGGTGGATACGGTCAACAAGAATAGCTTCACGGTCAAGATAGACGGTGTCGATAAGGTGCTTTCCGGCTCCTATACCCTCAATAAGGGTGAGGAGATCAGCTGGAACGGCGGCGACATCTCCTTAAATGACCTTGAGGACGGAACCTATACGCTGTCTCTTAAGGGTGTCAACGGCACTAAGGACAGCTTCGCGGGACTCTATCAGTTTACGGTAGATACCAGCGCACCCGAGATCATGATCTCGTCTCCTCAGGGCGGCGGCTTCTTCGAGGGTGACAGTATCGTGGTGACCGGTATAAGCGAGCCGGGTGCTACCGTGATCGCGGGAATTGACGGCGGCGAAAGCGTCACCGTCACCGTCGACGATAGCGGTGCATTCTCGGTGATCGTTCCTCTCGACGACTCTCTTGCATATCAGGATCTTCGAGTATACGCAGAGGATGCTGTGCAAAACAGAAGCATGCCCTTCGGATGCACTCTTACAAATTCCCTGATGGGTGAAAACGATCTTCAGGCGGTTATCCTTATAAACGGTGAGGTTGTCACAGAGATCGCCAGCAGCGATCAGGCAAAGCAGCTGACTATGGGCTTTAAGTCCGGCGATAAGATCGTCACTCTCAACAGTAATTCTCTTGCGGCGGCAAGAGTCTATTGGAAGACCAGCATGATCGAAAAGAGCGCTAAGGTTTCGGATAGCGGCGTTCTTATCGGTGACGAGGGCGCGGTCGGATTGGTAACCGCAACTCTTGATAACTTTACCGCGGTAGCAAAGATCAACGCCATGAACGTAGCCGAAAGCGAGATCGAGATAGTTATTCCCGAGGGCGGAATCGTATACGACGGAGAAGCAAAGACTCCCGAAATAAGATTCGGCGGATACGAGGAGCTTGAAGAGGGAGTCGATTACAGCGTGACGTACTTCAATAACGTCAATGCGGGCACCGCATCGGTGGTTATTGAGGGAATCGGAGAGGGCAAGATCACAGGAATCAGAGTTCTCAACTTTGAAATAGAGAAGAGAGCTATCGGGGACACCGAGATCTCGGTTGAGGACGAAGGCTTTACCAAGCCCGGAGTCAAGGTGACCTTCAAAGGCGCAGAGCTTAAGAAGGGAACCGATTACAAGGTCGAATACGTGATAAACGCCAAGGAAAACAAGGTGATAGTCAACGTAGAGGGAATCGGAAACTTCGAAAACGTGGCTTCCTTCTCGAGAGAAATAGACACAAGCTTCTTCGGAGGCATCAGAAACTGGTTTAACGACGTAAAGCTTGCCCTCAGCGGCGACGGCAACGGATGCAACGGATGCAATGGCGGTTGCGGTAGCTCTATCGGTGTGGGCGCGATAATTATAACGACTCTGCTTAGCGCGATGTTCGTTATGACAGATAAGAAAAAGAAAAAACAGTAATACAAAAGATCAAAGCATTTATAGATTCCTTCGGTAGCGGTATCCGTTACCGAAGGAAAGGCAAGAACAATTGATTATTTCGGAGGTCGTATATGAAGAAATTTAATTTGAAAGAGAAATTTCTCAAAATAGCACTTACAACCGTTACCGTAGGTATAGTTATGGGATCGGTCTTTTCCGCGCTCGCTTTTGCGGGTGCCGCAGCCGAACCGACGGGTATAGTGGATACGTCCGACGGAAGGGTCTTGCTGGCAGACGATCTGCTTGAAGGAGGTATAAACGATCCCGTAGCGGTCAATACCGGCTCGGGCAGATATTACGCCCCCTCGGATTATATCTACTACGGCACCGATTCTGAAGGAAATCCCATTCTTTGGCGAGTTCTTGATGCCGATGCCGACAATACGGGCAGAGAAGGTGCTATGTTCCTCTTCTCGGAGCAGATAATGGAGGACTATACTACCTTCAGCTCAGAGATAGACGATACTATCTACAGATACTATTCGTTGATAGACAGTTTTTACGAGGAGGGTAGCGAGTTCCATTTCAACAGCTTCTGGCAGAGCGGAAAGTTCGAATATACCTATCAGTTCACCCATATGGCTGAAAATGAGACGGCGCTTCGCAGCTTTATCCCCTCGGATATTTATTCGTCTTATTACGGCGGATCCCATCTGACGGCAGGCTGGCAGACTAAGTACGGCACCGACGTTTATGAGATGAGCGCGCTCCGTCCCGTTACCAAGACCGATGCTCTTACCGGCAACGGCTTCGGAATGAATGACGTGGCAAACGGAATGTACTGGACCGTGGATACCGTGTACGGCGAGAACGGCGTGCCCTATAACGGCGGCAATATTCTGAATAACGATTATATCTTCCCCCTGTCCGTAGAGGAGCTTGAAAAGTACGTTGCGAATTACAGCGGAGCTCCCGGACTTGCGGCTTCCTCGACCACGGGTCAGGTAAGAGACGGCTGGTGGCTTCGTACCTCCTACAACACTCCCAAGTCCGTGTGGAAGAATGACACCACCGAAAGAAAATATATCTACGTTGGTATGGTCAATAATAGCGGAAACGTTACTATCGAGGACGTAAACAGCGGTAATGTCGGCGGGCGATTCGGTATAAATCTTGAAAAGGACCGAATCGTTTACGGCGAGATGGTAGAGGAAAACGTATGGCGCTTGGCGCTTATCGAGCCCTACTACTTAAACAATCCCGACAAGCAGTTTAACGCATGGCTTGAAAACGTAAGACTTGTTGATTCTCCCGTGGAGGGTGAGAACGGCAAGGTTCTCAGATACACCTTTGGATACGAGAACGCTATCGGTCGCGACAGCGAGCACAATGATCTTAAGGAGTATATTTCCTTGATGATCAAGGATAAAGACGGCAATATCAAGTATTACGGTACTGCGGACAGCGTAGGAAGCGTTGACAGCTATGACGAAATGGTGTGGTACGATGACGAGATAGTATTTACTCTCCCTCTCGGAATCGACTTCGACGAGCAAAACGGCGACAAGATGGTGCTTTTCTGGGAGAGAAAGAGCGATGACGCTCGCAAGACCTCCTTTACCAGTAATATGGTTGAGATAGATTGCGCGCACTCCGATTTCGTAGAGCCCAACTGTGTTGATTCCGCTCGTTGCCTCGTTTGCGGCGAAAGCTTTGGAATAACCGATTCTGATAACCATAAAACCACAGTTTGGTTCGCAGGTACTCCCGAAAATCCTCAGCACGGATATAAATGCGTTACCGAGGGCTGCCCTCAGTACGGTAAGGTCATCTCGGCAGAGGATTGCACCGTTGTCTCCGACTGTGTCCAGGTGTTCAAGTCCTGCTCCTGCGGAAACGCGTATTTTGATGAAAGTGCGCATATTTTCGGTGACCCCGACGATCCCGATCATTTGCCCACGGGCTATTGCGAGAGAAGCAACCTTCACTTCCAGCCTGCGGATATCGGTATTTCGGGTCAGTACGAAATATACAACGTTGGACAGTTCCTCTGGCTTGGAGATCAGATCAACAAGGGCAATACCTTTGAGGGCAAGAGGATCGAGATCTATGCCCAAGAGCTTGACTTCAGCGAGCTTGAGGAAAAAGGAATAAAATATTTTGACTTTGGAAGCGACTTATCAAAATATTACTTCGCAGGTACTCTTGACGGTAACGGCGTAGTAATAAAGAATCTTACAATAGATAATTCTACCCAGTCCGGTCTCTTCTCATATACCTACGGTGCGACTATTACCGACATCATATTTGAAAACGTCAAGATCATAGGCGGATACGACGGCGGTATCGTAGCGTCCTTGGCGGGAGACACGAGATTTGAAAATATTGAGATAGTTTCACTTGACGGCAGCATTACGGTTGACACGTCTAACGGCTCTAACGGTGCAATAGTTGGATATGCCGGGGGTAATACCGTTATCGAAAACTGTGTCGTATACGGTGTAACCTCAAGCGGCGTTTACAATTCCGAAAACGCAGGGGAAAATCTTCCCTTGATAGCATACTATTATGAGGATTCTGTAAAAATAATCAACAGCTTCTATCTTGCAGAGAATGAAAACTCCCACGGCGGCAGAACCGCTGAGCAGATGGCTTCGGGCGAGGTGGCATTCCTCCTCGGAAGCGGCTGGGGACAAAATCTTAGCGGAAACAATATCGATCCCTGTCCGAGACGCGGCTCAAGACATTCCAGAGTATATAAGATCCCCGCTTGCGGAGGAGTCGGAGAGGCGTACGGCAACAATGCCGACGGACGCGAGGCGCATACCGTCAGAAGCTTCATTGAAGCGGACGGCTTCACCTGGGACGGAACGCTGTGTTATATTACAATGGGCTGTACCAAGTGCGATTACACCACGACAGTCACACTTTCTCCTGAGAAGGGCAACGTAGAGATCGTTGACCACGGCGCAGGCGTGAGATACACCTTTACCGCAATAGTTGATGCCGAGAACGGTTATTTTACCGACGAGCATGAGGTTATTGCAAAGCGTATCGAGGACGTTACCGTAGTAGAGCCCCTCGTTAAGGATTTTGACGGTGAGTTCGTTTATGCCGATGACTTTATGACCAATACCAAGATGAATTACCTTGATGCAGTAGCCTCCGGTTACCGCGATGCTATCGTGTATTTCGTTGATTCGGTCACGGGTAAGTACGTCGGAAGCAGCATCGCCAAGGCAGGCACCTACTCCTTGGTGGTTGACGGAAGAAACAACTATTCGGGACAGAAATACGTTTTCAAGGACGTCCTTACCATCAACAAGATAACGCTCGACCTTGAAATAAGCGTTCTCCCCAAGAACGAGACCGCTATCGGCGAGCCCGAGCCCGTATTCAGACTTGTTGGAATGGAAGAAATGTCCACGGATTGGATCGTTGTATCGCTCAGCAAGCTTCCCTCAAACAAGATCGGCGAGTATATGCTTGACGTAAGCGTAAGCACTCGCAGAGGCGGTGAGTGCTGGCTTGAAAACCCCTATTATTCCGACGATCCTTATACTCAGGACGAGTATTTCTGGGATGATCCCTACTACGAGTACGATATGTACATCGAAAGCATAATCCTCAATTACCCCGAAAGCGTTAAGGCAACGGTTCTTCCTCAGAGAGAGGTGAACATAGCCATCAAGGATCTTTGGAGCGACAGCTTCAATTCCGACTATGAAACTTACGAATTTGTATACGGAGATGCTATCCCCACTCCTACCGAAGCCAACTTCACCTTTGACGTGGGAAGTGAGCTCAGCTTTGAATGGTATGCAAAGAAGGGCGATTACTGGGAGCCTTACCTTGTAAGACTTAGCGATAAGCCAAGCGATGCGGGTGAATACGTTCTCAGAGTAGTAGCGAGCGCTACCGACAATCTGGTTAAGAATTATATCGACGTGGAATTTTGCATAAACAAAAAGACCCTTACGGTTCAGTTTGTTATCCCCGAGGATGCTGAATATATCGAGTATTACGGTGATAAGTATTACGTATTTCCTTTCGGCAAATATCCCGAATTCGTTATCGAGGGTATTGACGAAGAGGATTGGGCAGAGTACGGTATCAGCTTTGAGGACTGGTACAGAACCGCGTTGGATGACTATTACGATATCAATAGCGGCTATCCCACCGATCCCGGAAAATATTGGATTACCGTTGGAATCGATATCTCCGTTTCCTTTGGCGGAGCAGTAAACTACGAGATAGACGATAACACTTCGCTCAACGTTTACGTATCTGTTCCCGAGAGCGTAATCCCGCTTGATAAGGAATACACCTATGATGGGCTCGCTAAGGACGTAGAGCTTATAGTTCCCGAGGGCTGGAGCGAGTCCGATTACACCGTTACTCTGAGGAGAGACGGTGAGACCGTATCCGAGATCAGGGAAGCGGGCAGATACACCGTAAGCGTTACCGACAAGAACGGTATTACCAATACCGCAACCGTTACGGTGCGCCGCGAGATCAGAATTTACGTTAAAGAAAAGTCTATCGAGCTTACAAGCAACGGATATATCCCCTTCGACCTTATGGACCTTATCTTTGAGGCGGGATATGCCCCCTCCATAGGACATACACTTACCGATCTTCAGTATCAGATAGATATTGACGACGGCAAGATCCGTATCGTTGGCTGGACGGTAATGGCAGGGGATGACGACGTTTCCGAGCTTTATACCGTAGTTTCGGACAACGGATACAGTCACGAAATCGGCGGACGTAACGTAATACACGTCTATAGCGATCCCTGCGATAAGGATTGTAACGTTTGCGGACTCGAAAGAGCGGTTCCCGATCATAAGGGCGGCCGTGCTACCTGTTCGGTTCAGGCGATCTGCTCGGTTTGCGGAGCGTACTACGGAGAGCTTAATCCGGCGGTGCACGAGAACGATACCGAAATTTACGTTCCCTCGGCAACCGATCTTATGATGCACGATCTGGTTCACTCCTGTTGCGGAGCGATCATAAGAAGCGAAGGTCACTCGGTAGAGACTGCGGCAACCTGCACCGAGCAGGCGACCTGCACCGTCTGCCGCAAGGACGGTTACCGTTTCGGTCCTCTCGATCCCGATAACCACGCAAGTGATGAGCTTACTTACAAGGTGAATTCCTCTGACGCAGGCAAGCACGATAAGTATCACGCTTGTTGCGGAGCGTTTATCGAGACCGAGGAGCATTCGGGCGGCGAGGCGACCTGTGTTGGCGGCGCTATCTGTGAGCATTGCGCAAAGGAATATACCGAAAAGGATCCTCACAACCACGCAAATCCCGAAAATCACGTCGCGGCAAATTGCAAGGAGAGCGCAAAGTGCTCCGAGTGCGGCGAACACTACGGTGAGATAGATCCCGACAACCACGAAAGTGAAGCCATTGTAAAGCTTCCCTCGGCGCTTGACGGGGCACGCCACGAAATAGTGCATAGCTGTTGCGGTGAAATTATCGGAACAGAGGAGCACACGGGCGGTGTTGCAAGCTGCAATTCGGGCAAGATATGCTCCGAGTGCGGCGGCGAATACGGTGAGAAGGACCCCGAAAACCACGCAAGCGATGAATATAAGTGCTATGCAGACCCCTCCGATCTTTCCCGTCATATAAGAGCAAGAGAGTGCTGCGGAGCCGATGCGACCCTTGAGGAGCATACCACGTCTCAGTCAAGCTGCCTTGAGCCTCTCAAGTGTGTCGATTGCGGCGCTGAATATGCGGAGCACGGCGAGCACGTCTACGATAATGCTTGTGACAACCTCTGCAACGTTTGCGGAGAACCCACAAGAGGACTTAAATTCCACGTTGACTCCGAAAAGGACGGCAAGTGCGATCATTGCGGAGCGGCGGTAAGCGCAGACGATCTGGCAAAGGCAGAGACCGAGGACGGCGGATGTAATGCCTCCGTTGGCATAGGCGCTGTGGCTATCCTTGTTGTGACTTTTGGAGCCGGACTCTTAGTATTTAAGAAAAAAGAAAAATAATATACAAACCAAGGGTCTGCGCCTCGGCGCAGACCCTTTGTCGTTATTCAAAATTTTTGATTCTGTAAGCCGCAGCTCGTCCGAGCTTGCCCGCTTCCTCTATAAGCTCTAACTGAACGAGAGTTTTAACGATGGAGTAGGCATCCATTCCGCGGATCTTCGTGGCGGCGGAGTAGTCCTTGACGGTAAAGGGATCGGGAAGCTCTTCGGGTAAAAAGATGCGATAGTCCCGGGCATTCTTGAAAACGTAGGCGCTGAGCAGGGAAACGGGAATAAGCTCGTATTTGCGGTATCTCGGTCTGCGTCTCGCGTCCTTGACCGTGTTTTTCTTGTATTGCTCGGCTTCCATCATAAGCAGAACCAGCGAAAATCGCGGATTTTGCAGAAAGTCACGGAAGAAGTAAAGCTCCCCCGCAATATCGGTAAATTTGCCCTTTTGCGGAGATTTTTGCCGCTTTTCAACGTCTCCTGTCTTGGCGTTTATGTAATTTATCCATTTCGTCTCGGCGATGGGGTGGATCACCACGATATTGTATCGCGTGTTTTCAAGTATCCAATTGATCTTCTCGCGCAGGGGAGAAAAGGGCCCCGTCTGTATTTCGTAAATAGTATTTCCGTCAAGAACGTCGGCGACGAAGCGACGTTTTTTTCTTTTATTATCATTCTCGCCGTCGTCGCGGTTTATACATAGCTCGCTGCCGTCGATCAGTATCTCGTGTCGGCTTTCGTCGGGGCAGATGAACCGCTTTATAGCGGCATGCATCTGCTTTTCGCCAAGAGTGCCGATGCCGTCGTATTCATCTTCGCCCTCGACTGGCATTTTGCAAGCCTCGCTCAGCACGTCGATAACGATACGACGAAATCGCGCCGTATCGGATGCCGAAAGCTTAAAAATGGAATTATTGTCCTGTATCTGCATAAAAAGGCTATTACCTTTCAAAAATTTTATAAATGTTTTGAATTTTTTCGTGTAAACTAATTTTATCACATTTTTGAAATTTGTCAACAGCCGTTTCATTTATTGTTACACATTAAAAGCGCGATGATACGAAAACTAATATTGCGGCAGACGACTGCTTGCAATTTCATTAAGGGAAAAAGACATGAAAAATATCAGAATAAATCAAAAAAAGATGCGCGCGCTGGCGTTTTTTCTATGCGCCGCATTCTTCCTGAGTGTATTCTCGGGATTTGCCGCGGTGGATGCTTCTGCCGCCGGCGGCGGACAGTATAAGGGAATGACGCTTATTCCGGGCGGTGTTCCGTTCGGAGTTAAATTCAATACCGAAGGCGTGGTTGTGCTGGGATTTTGCGACCTTGACGGTATCTCAAAAACGCAGAACCCTGCATATCTTGCAGGCTTGCGACCGCGAGATATTATAATTGAAGTCAACGGCAGGGAAATAAGCGGCGCCGAGGATCTGACTCACACCATTGAGAATAGCGGAGGCAAGGAGCTTGACGTTACCTATACGCGCTCGGGCGAGAGGAAAACCACAAGTCTGACTCCTGCTTATTCTAAAGAGGAGGGAAGATACAAGACCGGCGTCTGGGTTCGTGACAGCGGCGCGGGAATCGGAACCGTGACCTACGTTCTGCCGAAGAGCGGCGAATTCGGCGGCCTCGGACACGGCATTTGCGACAGTGAGAGCGGTGAGCTTATTTCAATGGAGAGCGGTGTTATCACCGACGTTAAGATCCATTCGGTCAAAAAGGGAGTAAGCGGCACACCGGGCGAGATAAAAGGGTATTTCGGCAAAAATCAGTGCGGTAGCCTTAAAAGCAATACCGATTGCGGAGTTTTCGGTAAATTTACCAAGGTTCCGCAAGGACTTGGCGAGGCTATTGCGGTAGGACTTCGAGATGAGGTGAAATGCGGAGACGCGGAGATCCTTTGCACTCTTGACGGCGGCGGACGGCAGAGCTACAAGATCGAGATCTCCTCGGTCAACCGAAACGCAGACGGCTCAAAGTGCTTTATCATCAAGGTCAAGGACAAAAAGCTGATCGAAAAGACCGGCGGCATAGTGCAGGGAATGTCCGGCTCCCCCATCATCCAAAACGGCAAGCTCGTAGGAGCTGTCACCCACGTTATGATAAACGACCCCACGGTAGGCTACGGCATTTTCATCGAGAATATGCTTGCCGCGGCGCAGATGCCCATGGCGAGGGCATCGTAAAACGGAAATATAGGAAAATATATGAAAAAAGTTGTCCCTATTTGAACACACTCCACGAGTGAGTTATAATAGGGACAACAGTCTTTTGTCCAAGGCATTATACGTATAGATCAAAAACTGAAAATTGTCGCAACACTTGACAATGCCATCTGCTTGTGGTATAATAAATTATACTATTTTGATAGCTTGCTGAGCAAAAAATGGGAGGTTCTTATGTCTTGGTTGAAAATCATAAAATTTGTATCACTTTTATTATTGTCGATCCTGTGTTTTTCGACGCTTTTCTCTTGTGACAACGCAAAATTTCGGGTAGAGTTCATTGTGGACGGAGAGGTTTATGAGACCGTTTCTACAGGAGACAAGTCAAACATTGATGTTCCGAAAAATCCCCAAAAAGATGGCTATGAATTTGACGGTTGGTATTTAGATAACGGAAAATGGAAGAAGCCATTTACCGCTAATGCTCTGTTAGATACCCCTATATCGGAAGATATGGTGTTAAAGGTTTATGCAAAGTTTATCCCTATTACAGAGGAATACTCGAATTTCTTATTCAAGGCGCGTGGCAGCGGTTATGAGGTCATCGGTTACACGGGAGACAATCCCATAGTTACAATCCCCTCTACATATAAAAATCAACCTGTTTGGGTAATTAATAGAGATAGTAGCAACGAATATAGTTTTGCGGGCAACAAAACGATAGAAGAACTAATTATTCCCGATAGCGTTACTCAAATTGCTGACTATGCGTTTGCCGGGTGTACAAATCTTAAAAAACTTACTCTCCCCGATAGTATAACAAGCATAGGCTTCGGTGCATTCGACCGTTGCAAAAATTTAACCGATGTCACGCTTCCTGCAGAACTGGTGTATGATATTCCAAAGGACAACCTAACAACTGTTGTAATCAACAGTGGAACGATTTTAGGTGGACTGGACAATTGTAAAAAGCTTACAAGCGTCACAATAGCAGACAGCGTTACAACTATCAGAGAATCTACGTTCAACGGGTGTGAAAATCTCAATGCGGTTAGACTTCCGAATGGCCTCACAGAGATTCCCGATCATGTGTTTAGTTATTGCAAAAGTCTTGCAAGCATCACCATTCCCGATAGCGTAACAAGCATTGGAGACGGCGCGTTTTACGGTTGCGAAAGCTTAAATAATGTGATCATTCCCGATAATATTAAAGAAATCGGAAAATGGGCATTTTATAATTGTAAAAAGTTCACAAGTATAACAATTCCAAACGAAGTTTTCGAAATCGGTTATGATGCATTCGGAGGATGCGATAATATAACCTCTGTCACGGCTCCTGCCTTCGCACTTTCAAGCATATCCAAGGACAGTCTTTCAACGGTTGTAATTACCGGCGGAGAAGAAATCCCACCAGCCGCATTTAACGGCTGCCAAAAGCTGACAAAGGTCACTCTTCCTGATAGTATCAAAAGCATAGGATACGAGGCATTTTACGGCTGTACCAATCTAAAAAGCATCAAGCTTCCTCAAAACTTAACAGCTATTGAGCGTTCCGCGTTTTACGAATGCTCCGCACTGACAAGTATCACCATTCCCGATAGCATTACAAGCATAGGAGAAAGCGCATTTTTCGGATGTACACGCCTTTCGAAAGTAGTTTTTAAAAGCACTTCGGGCTGGAGTTGCATTATGTATAGTTGGCAAACAGAGCCAACCACCATTTCAAGCTCTTCCTTATCTAATTCGGCTACTGCCGCAATTTATTTAACCGAGACCTATGCCTTTGCGGATTGGACTCGCAATTAAAGATTATTTAATACCGATAGAAAAAGCGCACCGCCATCGAGACGGTGCGCTAACTTTATGAATATTTTGCAAAAAACTGTTGTCCCTCCTTGACCACACTCGTGAGCGGCTCGCCCATCATTCAGAACGGCAAGCTTGTCGGCGGCGACGTTTGCAACGCAAACTCGCAACGAGCGAAGCGAAGTAGGGTTACCCACGTTATGATAAACGACCCCACGGTAGGCTACGGCATTTTCATCGAGAATATGCTTACGGCGGCGCAAATGCCACAGGCGCGGGCATCGTAATCCCGCCGTGTCATCCTCGAGCAAGTCGCCCCGAAATATTCATGATCTTCCCATCGAGATCCTTCGCTTCGCTAAAGGATGACACGATGGGAGGTGAAGGTCAACGCAGGGCGACAACGCGAAGGATCTCGGCGGCGAAAAAAGCAAAATTGAATAAAAATGTTGTCCCTATTTGAACACACTCCACGAGTAGTCGGATAGGGACAATAAATTTAAAAAGATATTTTGTGAAAGTATTAAAATTTTTATTTATTCGGGGATTTCTTCGTCGTTTTTTGGGTTGGATTCGGGGAAGCAGAGCAAATAGTAGTCACATTCGTCGCAGCAGCATTCATATCCCTGCTCGCTGTTGCCGAGGCAGACGGAAGGCTCACCGGGAGTCAGCTCTATTCCGGTTATATCTTTTGCGCTTTTTTTGGTATTCTTGTTCATGCATCCTCCGTCAGCATATAAAAAAGTGCGCCGACCGAAATCAGCGCACAAAAACGCAAATTCCCAGTCGTCGCCAAACAAACTGTATACAGATCAAGTATTATCAATACTCACCAAGCACGGAATTTGCATTTTATCAAATCCAATTGCTCAGTAAGTATTGACAAAAAAGGGCATAAATATCCCCGAAATACAAATACAATAGGTCTGTATATTTAGTTTGTTTGGCATCCTTATTATATCACAGTTTTTTCGGTTTGTAAATATGTTTTGAAAAATTTACAAAAATACAAAAACACGGCATACCTCAAATGAGATATGCCGTGTTTTTTTGCATTTATGTCGTTTAAAATTAAGCGAGCTCTGCGAAGTACTTGATAGTACGAACCATCTGAGAGGTGTAGGAGTTCTCGTTGTCGTACCAAGAAACAACCTGTACCTGGTAGGTGTCGTCATCGATCTTTGCAACCATGGTCTGGGTAGCATCGAAGAGAGAACCGTATCTCATACCGATAACGTCGGAGGAAACGATCTGATCCTCGTTGTAGCCGAAGGACTCGTTAGCAGCAGCCTTCATAGCAGCGTTGATAGCGTCCTTGGTTACGTTCTGACCCTTAACTACTGCTACGAGAATAGTAGTAGAACCGGTGCAGGTGGGAACTCTCTGAGCAGAACCGATAAGCTTGCCGTTGAGCTCGGGGATTACAAGGCCGATAGCCTTTGCAGCGCCGGTGGAGTTAGGAACGATGTTCTGTGCCGCTGCACGAGCACGTCTGAGGTCACCCTTTCTGTGGGGGCCGTCGAGAACCATCTGGTCACCGGTGTAAGCGTGAACGGTGGTCATGATACCGGACTGGATGGGGAATGCATCGTTAAGAGCCTTAGCCATAGGAGCGAGGCAGTTGGTGGTGCAGGATGCAGCGGAGATGATCTGATCCTCAGCGGTGAGGGTCTCGTTGTTGGTGTTGAATACGATGGTCTTGAGGTCGTTGCCTGCGGGAGCAGAGATAACAACCTTCTTAGCGCCTGCCTGGATGTGCGCCATGGACTTATCCTTGGAGCAGTAGAAACCGGTGCACTCGAGAACTACGTCAACTCCGAGCTCACCCCAAGGGCAATCTGCAGCGTTCTTCTCAGCGTAGATCTTGAGAGTCTTACCGTCAACGGTGATGGTGCCTTCCTCGTCGTTAGCAGATACGGTGTGACCCATAGCAACGTAGTTACCCTGAGCGGTATCGTACTTGAGAAGGTGAGCGAGCATAGAGGGGCTGGTGAGGTCGTTGATAGCAACTACTTCGTAGCCTTCTGCGCCGAACATCTGACGGAATGCGAGACGACCGATACGGCCGAATCCGTTAATAGCAACTTTTACTGACATTTTTAGTGTCCTCCGTTTTATTTATTTTTTTTAAAAACCTTTTCTCGGGAAAACGAGCTTTCCTTATCTTCCCAATTTTATATTATAACTCATTATTGTCCAATATGCAAGAACTTTTTTGCAAATTTTTTTAAAATTGTGATTTTGCATTTTATTCACAAATAATAGACGCGATTTGTGTGCATTTTGACGATAAATTTTATCCGGTATTATTTATATAATGAAAAATTTACGGAAAAGTCGCGCGAATGCTTGACAAATGGAAATAATTGATTTATAATAATTCTATTAAGCATTTTATCTATCTTCAGGAGTTGAAAATTTATGGCTAAGGAAAAAATGGTAGAGCAGATCACGTCTATGGACGTGGATTTTGCTCAGTGGTACACCGACGTAGTAAAAAAAGCGGAGCTTGTCGATTATTCGGGCGTTAAGGGATGTATGATCATCCGCCCCTACGGCTACGCTATCTGGGAGAACATACAGAGAGAGCTTGACCGCCGCTTCAAGGAGCTGGGTCACGAAAACGTTTACATGCCTATGTTCATTCCCGAGAGCCTTCTTCAGAAGGAAAAGGATCACGTTGAGGGCTTCGCTCCCGAGTGCGCGATCGTAACTATCGGCGGCAATAATAAGCTCAGCGAGCGTCTTATCGTTCGCCCCACCTCAGAAACGCTTTTCTGCGATCACTTTAAGAACATTATTCAGTCTTACCGCGACCTGCCCAAGCTGTACAATCAGTGGGTAAACGTTGTTCGTTGGGAAAAGACGACGAGACCCTTCCTCCGTACCAGCGAGTTCCTCTGGCAGGAGGGTCACACTATGCACGAGACCGAGGCTGAGGCAAGGGAAGAGACCCTTCAGATGCTGAAGGTTTACGAGGAGTTCTATCTTAACTGCCTCGCTATCCCCGCTATCACCGGTCAGAAGACCGAGAAGGAGAAGTTTGCGGGTGCTGTTGAGACCTACACCATCGAGCCTATGATGCATAACGGTGTAGCGCTTCAGGGCGGTACTACCCACTACTTCGGTCAGGGCTTTGCCAAGGCGTTTGACATCACCTTCACCGGCAGAGACAATACCGTAAACTATCCTCACCAGACCTCTTGGGGCGTTTCTACCCGTATTATCGGCGGTATCATTATGACGCACGGCGATGACTCCGGTCTTGTACTTCCCCCTGCGGTAGCACCTATTCAGGTAGTTGTTATTCCCGTACAGCAGCACAAGGAAGGCGTTCTCGACGCCGCTTACGGCATCGTTAACAAGCTTAAGGCTGCCGGCATCAGAGTTAAAATCGACGACTCCGAGCAGTCGCCCGGCTGGAAATTCTCCGAATATGAGATGAAGGGCGTTCCGCTCCGTGTGGAGATCGGTCCTCGCGATATTGCTGACAACAAGTGCGTTATCGTAAGACGCGACAACCGCGAAAAGTCCTTTATTTCTCAAGACGT
>JBGVHJ010000016.1:0-2885 GCA_045122255.1 Eubacteriales bacterium
CACTCAAGACGAATAACCGACATCGGCCACTTGACGATGCCCGCCTTTACCCCCGGATGCTTTGCAATGACGAATTCCTTTTCTATCTCAGCCTTCTCCATTGCGAAGGTGTATCTGCCGCCTTGGAAGTGCTCATGTGTGAGAATCGAGCCACCGACGATCGGGAGATCCGCATTGGAGCCGACGAAGTAGTGAGGAAAATAATCAACAATGTCAAAGAGCTTACCGAAGACCGCTGCATCGATCTTCATCGGGGTATGCTTGGTATTAAAAACGATGCAATGCTCGTTGTAATATCCGTAGGGTGAATACTGAAACTCCCAATCCTCACCGCCGACCTTGATCGGAATCGGTCTGAGGTTCTGTCTTGCGGGGTGCTTTGCGTTTCCGGCAAAGCCCGCGTTCTCGGGACAAAGCTGGCATTTCGGATATGCACCTGCCCTCTGCTTTTTCGCAGCGGCAATATCTCTCGGGTCTTTCTCGGGCTTTGAAAGATTGATCGTGATATCCAGCGTTCCGTACTCGGTTTCATACGTCCACTTCAAGTCCTTTGCAATGCGACCCGCTCTGACGTAGTTGGAGCCTTGGCTGTATCCGTAATACCAATCGGTTGCCGCCTCGGGGCTTTCGCTGTATTTCTTGTTGAACTTACGAATGACCTCACGGGGCATTGCCGTCATAAGTCCCATAATTCTCGTGTCAAATAGGTCACGGGAATTTGCTGTGTTCGGAATGATACCCTGCTTGCAAGCATAATCAACGATAGGAGCGAGAAGGTCATCGATAGAGTCCGATGTACATTCGGATGCACTTTCCTTCCAATCCGTAAGATGCAGTGCATCCATGATCTCGTTGCGGACCACGTAAACATCATCTTCGGTGATCAATTTGTTCTTGACGCCATAGTTCAGCAGATTCTGAATTGCTCCACAGATCATATCAATTCCCCCTTATTCAAATTTCGTTGTAGCCGTTCGGGTGAGTCGAATGCCATACCCACGCGCTTCTGATGATATCCTCAAGGCTTGTGATCTTAGGCTCCCAGCCAAGCACCGTTTTTGCTTTCTCTCCGGAAGCAACGAGTCTTGCGGGATCTCCTGCTCTGCGAGGAATTTCCACTGCGGGAATCGGATGTCCCGTTACCTTTCTTGCGGTCTCTATAACCTCTCTTACCGAGTAGCCTACGCCGTTTCCGAGATTGAATACGTTGCTCTCGCCGCCCTTCATCAGATACTCGACTGCAAGGATATGTGCCTCGGCAAGATCGGTAACGTGAATGTAGTCGCGAATGCAGGTGCCGTCGGGCGTATCGTAATCGGTTCCGTAGATCGAAACGCTTTCTCTCTTTCCGTTCGGAACTTGAAGAACAAGAGGAATGAGATGGCTTTCGGGATTGTGAGCCTCACCGAGCTTTCCGCTCTTGTGAGCACCGCAAGCGTTGAAGTATCTGAGAGAAACGTATCTGAGTTGATAAGCATTTGCAGACCATTTCATCATCTTTTCCATCGCCAGCTTGGTCTCACCATAGGGGTTGGTGGGGCAGGTTCTGTCCGATTCGAGGATCGGAATATTCTCGGGCTCTCCGTAGGTTGCTGCCGTAGAGGAGAAGACGATCTTATCTACGTTATTATCAATCATTGCTTGGAGAAGCACCTTAGTTCCGTACAGATTGTTTTCGTAATACTTGAGAGGATTTGTTACGCTTTCGCCTACAAGCGAAAATGCTGCGAAGTGAATGACCGCGTCAATTTTTTCTGTCTTGAAAAGATTGTTGAGAAAATTGTAATCACGGATGTCGCCCTGATAAAAAACTGCTTCCTTCGGTACTGCCTGCTTGTAGCCGGTTATCAGATTGTCTGCGATAACCACCTCGTGACCCCTGTCAAGAAGCTCTACTGCTGTGTGCGAGCCGATATATCCGGCACCGCCCAAAACCAAAAGTCTCATTTTAATCACCTCTTATATTAGTTTAGGTTTTACTTTATTCAAATCTCAAAGGTTATGCTCTGATTTCCACTCATCAGCTTTTGCAGCAGAAAGACGTTTAATGCTTTCCTTTGCGTGGATTGATTCCTTTCCGCCGTTCAGATACAGGAAATATTTGCCCTCCGCTGTGACGTACAGGGTTTCCTCATAGCCTGCAGGATCGCCAAACTCCCCTACGGTATGCTTAGCAACAAGGGTTGCCGAATCGGTATCATACTCTACGTTACAAATGATCTTTTTCATAACTGTTATCCATCCTTTAATTCTTTATTTCAACGCCGCCGACCGGGCGAATGGTAAGCTTTAAGCAAGTATCTATGCCAAAGATCTTTTCCATCTCTTTCGAGTAGGTTTCAACAAGCTCGTTGGGTACGAATGCTTGGATCGTTCCCGCAAATCCGCCGCCATGAACTCTGACGGCTCCCTTGCCTCCGAGGATCCTCTTACTGACCATAATTGCAAGCGGAAGATCCTGTCTTGTGGGATGCTTTGTCGAATAGAGATTTTGAAGAAGTGCCGAGGAGGAATCTCCAGATTCATTCACAAGCTTCAAGAAGGTATCAAAATCACCGTTCTTGAGGCTTTCCGCTTCCTCTTTTGCTCTTCTCGTTTCATCGAAGAAGTGCGCGGCTCTCATAACCGCTCTGTCGGTCGTCTTTTGTCTGAGCTCGGAAATGCTCTCGTAGAACTTTGTTTCGTCTACCTGACTCAAAACCTTTTTGCCGAAGAAGGCTGCGATAGCCTCCATCTCTTCTCGGATCGCCACGTAATCGTCCGTCAGATCCTCGTGGCTGCTTTTTGTATCTGTGATGCAAAGCGTGTATCCGCTTTGACTGAAATCGTAATCGATCTTTTCGATGATCGGATTTGCAACGTCGGAGAAATCAATTCCTACGAGT
>JBGVHJ010000017.1:0-5081 GCA_045122255.1 Eubacteriales bacterium
TGGCGACCCGAAGGGGACTCGAACCCCTGACCTCTAGCGTGACAGGCTAGCGTTCTAACCAACTGAACTACCGGGCCATATGGTGGAAACAATAGGGCTCGAACCTATGACCCTCTGCTTGTAAGGCAGATGCTCTCCCAACTGAGCTATGCTTCCGAATAAAAAAGAAGAAACTTACATCTCTTCTTTTTATATGGAGCGGATTACGGGGCTCGAACCCGCCACCTCGACCTTGGCAAGGTCGCGCTCTACCAAATGAGCTAAATCCGCAAGTGGTGCCTCCGGTCGGAATCGAACCAACGACACTGTGATTTTCAGTCACATGCTCTACCAACTGAGCTACAGAGGCATATTAATGGCGACCCGAAGGGGACTCGAACCCCTGACCTCTAGCGTGACAGGCTAGCGTTCTAACCAACTGAACTACCGGGCCATTTGGTGGAAACAATAGGGCTCGAACCTATGACCCTCTGCTTGTAAGGCAGATGCTCTCCCAACTGAGCTATGCTTCCATTTTTCACCGCTCTCTCGCGGCGACTTGTAAATTATATCACACAATATTCGGTTTGTCAATAGCTTTTTTGAATTTTTTTGAAAAAATTTTTCATTCGTAAAATATAACCAAAAACCGTTGAAAATAAAGCGGAATTGCCGTGCTTTTGACAAATATGCACATTAAACAGACCGTTTTTCCTACCTATACGTTAAAATACGCTTGACAATATCAGCGCGCTGTGCTAAAATTAAATCAGAAAAGGAGGGGGAAAACCACTATGAAAAAAATAATTAAATTAAGCATTTGTTTCATACTGCTCGTTGCTTGTCTTACAAGCTGCACAAATCCCATTACTATGTTAGAAGACCGCCTGTTTTACACCAAGTCATACGTACTCTATCGCGATTTTCACCAAGACTATAAAGTAGGTATGGACAAGGAGGAGGTTGTTGAGCAGATAGGATATCCGGATAGGTATAGGGATGCCGATGGGAATGTATATCGACACAACTACCGTGAACAAGAGCGAGAGGATTTTAACAAAGGCGCTTTATCTGATAACGTTGTGATTTGGTCGTATGATTGTGATCAATTAAGAGACCCCGCAAATCCCTATTGCTTAACGGTATACTTTGATTCCGAAGGAAAATGCACGAACGTGACCTTTGAAATTGTCAAAGGAGGATAACCTGATCAACGTTATCATAACTTGACCGAAAGGCGGTACACTATGACAAAGCAAAAGTTTATCAATCAATGGCTGAGTCATTTTGCAAAAAATATAGAAAAAGATAAAATAAGCAAATACGTAAAGGATCAATTCATCTGGCATATATTCTCTTTTGAGATAATAGATCGCGACTGTTTCCTTTCCGGCGATTCCGCGCGACATGCCTACGACGAAGCAGATAAATCCGATTGTATTTTTTGCGATATGTTTGGCCCTAACGGTGTATCCCACCGCATGTCCGAGGAATATCGCTCGGCGGCAAGCATTGATCAAATTGATCGGAGCCTCACCGAATTATACGTCGTCTCAAAGGACTACTCCTGGACCTATATCAAAACTCACGAAAATGATCTGTGCGGTCCGTATTTTATGAAAATAAAGCAATAAATCATTAAAAAGGGGTTGCTTCATTTAGAATGCAGTTAAAAACCACATACATTAGAAAATCCGCCGAAAAATTTCGGCGGATTTTCTGATTGTTACCGTTAAACGGGATCTTCAAATTTTGATTTATAGGTCTGTTGTAACTCTTTACGGTGCATCCTCATCCACCACTGCGTGGTCCCCCTTCCCCTGCCTTGGGGAAGGCTAACGCAAAGCGTGACCGATAGCAATTTTGTAGCCGTGATAAGTGTTTTCGGCTAAAGATAAGGATGCGCCACAGTTAAACCAAAGCCTTCCCCAAGGCAGGGGAAGGTGTCACGAAGTGACGGATGAGGATGCACCTTTTCAATGGACTACATCCCGATAAACACCAATTTTACATTTCAGCTGAATAGTTAATTCCCGCTTTATATATCTCTTGTTCCGCACCAAATGAATCGACTCTGTTGTTTCAATTATTAAGTTTACTTAACTATATCAATCATTATATTAAGTTTCCTTAATAACCTCCCATTTAAGCCCATTCAATTCAAATTTTGTTAAGTTTGTTTAACTCTCAATCATTGGTCACGTCGCCGCTGCCCTCAAGAGAGATCGGGTCTCCCAGATATGTAGGCTCGGGCTTGAAGATCGCCGTGAGAAAATCCTTGTTTCTCGCAAGGATCTCACGCGCGCTGTATTTCAGCTGACCCGCATAGCTTCTCAGGTCTGCAGACACGCCGTAAGCCTCAACGCCCAGCGCGTCGGCAATATGTAGCGCTCTGTAAAGGTGATATTCCTGAGTTATGACGATGATCTTCTCCGCTCCGAAGATCTCCTTTGCGCGGTATATGCTCTCGTAGGTGGAAAATCCCGCGTGATCCATAAATATCTCGCCCGACGCGACACCGCCGGAGGTAGCAAAGCTCTTCATGGCACCCACCTCGTCGTATTCGACAGTTCCGTGGTCTCCGCTCATAAGGAGCTTAGTTCCCTTCCCGCTCTCACGAAGCGCATAATAGACGTCGAGACAGACCTCAAGGCGATCGTTCAGCATGTGGCTTGGCGTTCCGTCGCTCTTCAAGCCGCAACCAAGCACTATAATGCAATCAACGTCCTCAAGCTCTGCCGCCGCATCGACCGAAAGTATTCTGTCGCGGGTGGAAAGCACAACGTAAGCGTCAACTCCAAGCACCGTCACCGCCGCCGCGGCGCATAGCAACAGAGCCGCGCACACAAGCGCCGAGACCGATATTATGATCGCATTTCTAATCTTTTTCTTCATTATAATACCTATACCTTATCTCGACGCGCTCGCCGCGCTCGATGCCGCAATGCTGACGCTTATCGCCGCGCAGGTCGCCGCGTGCTGAGCCGCTATCATTGATATCGTTCCGTTAACCGCCGCGCAGGCGTTGACGTCAGAACTGCCGATGCGGTCACTTGTCACTATCATTGCCGCGTGCATAAGTCTCTGCTGCTTAGTGAATGATCCCCAGAAGCCATAGCCCTTCTGCTCCTTCAAGAATTCGGACACCTCTATAAGGTCGCGGCAGATCCCGTCGAGATCGCCGGGAAGATTTGCAATGACACCGAGGGTCGCAAGCTCGTAGCCCGTGCCGTATCTCAGCTTTTTCTCCTTCAGCATATCGTAAAGCCTTACGGTGTTTCGGCATTTATCGCTTGCCGTGGTAAACTCGTCTCCAATGAGAGCGAGAACATGGGAAAGCGACTGCAAAGCGTTTCTGTCGTGGAATTTTTCTTTCAAAGAGTCATAGCAGGTCTCGATCTCTCGGATAAGCTCGTTATCGCTCTTCTCGGATACCGCAAGCATCGCCGCAAAGACACAGTCCTCGCTTGAGGTGAGGAAGGGATGCTCCTTTTTCATAAGATCGTATATTCTTCTCGTTCTTTCTGCGGCATCTGCGCGCTCGGTCACTCCCGAAAGTATAATTGCCGCTACGGGCAGATACTCCGAGGAGAAGAAATGATCCTTCAAGCTCTCATAAAGCTTTATTGCATCGTCAAGTCGCCACTCGGGATCCGAATCAACGTCAAGCATCGCCACGATCGGCAGCTCGCAATTTCCTCTGAAATTGGAGAATACGCTGACGCGCTCTTTAAGCATCTGTCTCGTCTCCTTGAGCGCCTCAACATCAGCTACTCGGTTTTCATCGGCAAGGATCGCCGCACATATAGGATAAAAATTCGCGTTTTCCCAAGGAAAAGCCTCCTTGAATTTATCGCGGTTTTTTATAAACATCTCACATTTGCTTAGCAATGTCTCGTTCATTTTTGACCTCCCGATTACATTTTTAAAGATTCAACTATCTCTTTGATCCGAGCTTTAGCACTTGATTCACGTCTTTCCGCGCTCTTAAGCATATCTTCAAGCTTATACATCGCTCCCGATATCTCGTTCCTTGTGTGATTTATGCGATAGATACCGTCCTCTATCAGATCAGCCACCGCCATATCAACGAAGAATCCGTCGAAAAAGTAGTCGGCAAAGCGGGTAAAGTCGTCCATTCTGACGTCCATATCGGCAGAGATCCTTACGTCGGCAAGCTCGGATCTGAACCGTGCCAGCTGTGCCTGAAGATATTCAACCGCGGATTGCGCGCTGTCAAGATAGCTGTGCTTTTCAAAGGTCGTAAACATACTGTCGCCGCCGAACATATCAAAACGGTTCCACTTTCTCGCCGCATCCATGTAATTCAAGGCGTCATCGGCAAGATCAATAGCTCTTCTGCCCTCATGCAGCGCCTCGCCTATCTCCTTTTTGCGAGATTTGGCGTCAGATATCTCCCGCTCAAGCTCGAAAATTCTTTCGGATTCGGGGGAATTGCTGAGCTTTACTCTTGAAAGTCTTTCGGAATAAAGCCTCTCATATCGAATCTCACATCCGCTGAGCGACGAAAGCTCTTTTCTTATGTTATTCAAGCTGTTATTTACCGATTCAAGCTCGTAGCAAAGGCTTTCGTATCTTGCCTTAGCCGCATACGCCTCCGCGCGCTCCTTCTGCAATTTTTCTTCTTTTTTGCCGATGAGTGCGGCAAAAAACGCCGCCATAGTGCGCCCCTCAAGCTTTTCAACGTCGGCTTGCTCGGATTCCATTGTATTTTTTGAACCTTCCACTCTTCGGGAAAGCTCTTCCTTTTGTCTCAAAAGCTCGCTTTGTACCGTTTTCAAGTGCTTTTGTCGAGCGACCTGCTCCGCGGCGGCTCTCAATTCGTCGTTGTATTCGTACATAGTTGCCTCCAAAAAACTTTGCGAAAAATTAAGTTTTCTTAACTTTTCGATTGCCTAATATGTTGATCCGTATTGATAATTTTGATTCATCGGGGAGAGATAAGTGCAGAGTGCAGAATGCAGAGTGCAGAGTTATGGATGATTTTCGCAAGAAGCGAAAATCTACAATTATTTAAATTTTCTTGTTTTTATAATGTGAAATTAATGAGGAAAACCGACGAAGGAGGTTTTCAACCTCAA
>JBGVHJ010000018.1:0-9092 GCA_045122255.1 Eubacteriales bacterium
TGCATTTACGTTATTGAGCGTAACGATTCCTCCGCTGACGTAGAACACGCCGCCCTGGGTTGCCGTGTTTCCGCTTGCGGTAAGACCGTTTACGGTAAGCTCGCCCGCCTGGGTCATATAGATCACGCCGTTATATTTAGCGTTATTATTCGAAACGGTAGAATCGGTAATAGTTACCTTTGATCCCGCCTCGCGGATATAGATCGCCGCGCCGGTGCTTCCCTCGGAATTTTTGATCACGGTATTGTCCTTGATCTCAACGGTTGCGCCGAGAATGGCAATTGCTCCTCCGTAGTATGCGCCGGAGTTTCCGTCAAGGGTAACTCCCGACAGGATCAGGGTATTATTATTGGTATAAATAGCTCCGCCACCCTCATTGTTTTTAGTGCCGGTTGCCTTATTGCTGACGAATTCGGTTCCAACAAAGGTCGCGGTACATCCGGTTCTCGAGCTGACCGCGCCGCCTGCCAATGCGGTATTGTAAGCGAAGATACCGTCGGTAACGGCAAGCGAGCCGTCAAGATCGCTCGTATAGGTGACGTATATCGCGCCTGCGTGATTTTCCGCGGTATTACCGACGAAAACGTTATCTCCCTTGGCGATGAGGCTACCTCCGTTGAGATATATAGCACCGCCGTTGTTAGTCGCGACGTTACCTGCAAGGTTCACACCGTAAAGCTCCACAGCGCCTCTTACGTAGATAGCGCCTCCGTGGGCAGAGCTTCCACCCGTGATAACACCACCGTAGAGGTTATATGTAATCGCTTCGCCCTCTCCGGAGTAGACTCCTTCGCACCAGAGTCCGCTCTCGGGGTCGATATATCCGACTCTCTCCTCTTCGGAGCAATCGGTAACGGTAAGAGTAGCCTCGAGCGCTACGCTCAGGATCGAAAAGTCTCCCTCGGATACGCGGGTAAGCTTTTTGCCGTTAAGACAGAGCTTGGTGTCCGCCTTTACCGAAACGCTCTTGTCTACAATTATATCGGCGGTGAGATAATAGTTACCGCCCAGCTCCATTGCCTTTTTGAGATCGTCAAGATTCAGCAAGGGCGTCCACGTAAGGCTTTCGTGAGTCTCATCCTCGCATTCGCAAGCCTCGCCGCAAACGGGGTGAGTTTTTTCGCTCATGTATATTACGGGAGCAGATACAATGCTCAGATCCTTGTAGGATACTACGCAGACGTAGGTCTCGCCGTCGGTAGCACCTGTAAGGGTAGCGGTATTCGCGCCCTCAACAGCCGCGCCGGGCTTGCCGTCTTCCCAGATATGCCAAGCATAGCTTACGTCTCCGGTAGCACTTACCGTATATTTATTGAAATTATCAGGCTGCTCCTGAAGAGATACGTTTGTCACAAAATACCTGAGGGCGGAAACGTCCTTAAGGTCAGTAACACCGTCTCCGTTTGTATCCGCTCCCTCGGGAAGCTCGAACATAGGAGTTTGGGTATCGTAATTATAATTTGCAAGATACTTACGAAGAGTCAGGATATCCTGAGTGTCCACAGCACCGTCAGAGTTATAGTCACCGGGTACGGTCACGGTCTCGCCCTCCGATGCGGACGTAGCTATTGCCGCCGTTAAAGCAGCCGCAAGCATTACCGTCATGATCAATATGACAGAAATCAGTCTCTTTTTCATTTTGTAACCTCCTTTTGCCTAATTCGGCAAAAATAATTTAAATCTTAAATTATTATATATCCACGACGACGTTATCGATCCTCTTTTTGGGAACGACAAAGTCGCGATTATTGTCGAGATAGTATTTCAAGCTTTCGCCTTCTTCGACTTCAACTACACGGCTGGAATGTGCAGGATATCCAAATCCTATAACACAGCTTATATCAAGTCCTTCGTCGATTGAAAGCATTTCGCGGAGCTTGTCCGATTTAACGCTACCGAGAATGCAAGAGCCAACTCCGTGCGCGTATGCCGCCAAGGTAAGGTTGCTTGCGGCAAGACCCTCGTCAAACGGTGTAAATTTTGTCTGCAGCTCCTTTTCGGTGAGCAGGACAACGAAAAGCGTAGGTCTTTCGCCTTCCTTAGGGCGTCCCTCTCCGTTAGGTAACGCTCCGCCCCAGCTTGTTATGTCGAATATCTTATTTACGGTCTCACGTGTTCTGACGTATACGTAGCGCAGGGGCTGGAGGTTCATCGCACTGGAAGAAAGCTGTGCCGCGCGCTTCATATCCGCTATTACTTCGTCGGGAATGATTCTACTCTCGTCGAAGCGTCGGTAGGTGCGCCTGCCTTCAAGCAAATTCATTACGTCGCTTGGTATCATTTGGAATTCTCCTTTGTAAATTGAAATTTATAGGGCCCTGATGCCCGACATGGATTTAAACATAATTCTTCATTATAATTATATCACATAAATTCATTGTTGTCAATACTAAAAAAACGCAACCCTTCTAAAGTAAGCATATTTGCTCACTTCATTTCGGTTGCGTTTTTTATATGATTTTAAATTTCTTCGAGCTTGCTCATTTCATCGGCAAAGCGGATATCTACAAACTTGGAATACCCCTCCGATTCAAGCTTCTGCTTCTGGAAGCCTACGTTCTTGTTCATCTTCTGAACGAGGACTACCTTGCCGCTCTTTCTGATCTCCATTGCCTTCTTCTGCATCAGTGCCACGTCAGAAGCGCTCATTCTCTTATCGTAAAGAACGGCGACCTTCTCTGCCGCGCCCTCGGGGCGGAAGTTCTTATCCATAAGCGCGCCGACCATTCTCTCAAATCCGATGGAGAAGCCGCAGGCAGGGGTCTTCTGACCCGTGAAATTGCCGATCATATTATCGTAGCGTCCGCCGCCCGCGATGCTGGAGCCCTTGAAATCGGTGCTCTTGATCTCGAAGATAGTGCCGGTATAGTATCCCATTCCGCGCACAAGAGTGACGTCGAAATCAAGGTCAAATCTGCCGTCGGAAATGATAGCAACGCTATCGACTATTGTCTTGAGGTTAGCGAGCACGCCCTCCTCAATTGCATCGCCAAGCGCGCTCTCAAGATATGCAAATCTGTCCTCTGCCGCCATAGCGCCACGGAAGATCTCCATATATTTAGAAACTGCGCCCTCGTCATAGCCCTCTGCAAGCAGCTCCTTCTCAATTCCCGCCTCGCCTATCTTATCGTACTTATCGAGAATGATAAATACGGTCGAGAACTGATCCTCGGCAAAGCCGCTGGCTCTCGCCATAGCGGAAAGGATTCTGCGGTCGTTGATCATAACGGTGCAGCCCTTAACGCCTGCCTCCTCAAGGAAGGTGGAGGTTGCGGTTATAAGCTCGATCTCGGCAGAATTGGTGGGATCGCCGAAGATGTCTATGTCACACTGGTGGAACTGACGGAAGCGTCCCTTCTGGGGTCTGTCCGCTCTCCATACGGGTCCTATCTGCATTGCCTTGAAGGGCAGGGGCAGGGTTGCCGCGTTGTTGGAATAGTATCTTGACAGCGGCACGGTGAGGTCGTAGCGAAGTCCCGAGTCTGCGAGTGAGTCTATGTCAAATCCCTCTGCGGCATCCTGGAGCTTCTCTCCTCTTTTCATAATCTTGAATATCAGCTTTTCGTTCTCGCCGCCCTGCTTGCTGGTGAGGTTTTCGATGTGCTCAACGGCAGGGGTCTCGATCAGCGAAAATCCGAAGGACGCGTAGGTCTTCTTCAGCTTCGCAAGCAGATATTCTCTTACCTCCATCTCTGCGGGAAGTATATCTCTCATTCCTTTTGTTGGTTCTTTTACAAACATTTTATATGTTCCTTTCTTTTCGTAGAACCTTTTTGGGAAAAAGGTTCCACACCTCCAAAAACTTTCAATAAGCTGTCGCGCTTTCTACGCTTTCGGTTTGGAGATGATATTGTTTTATTAGATTGAATCTTTGGACAAAATTTGAAGGTCATATTTAAAACGACCGAGAGGTTTTAACGGTTATCTATAATATACGTAATGAACTATTACGGTGCGCTCTTTCCCGTCGTGCTCAAGGTCGGGCGCGGTAATGACCACACCGTCCTTGCTCAGCAGCTCCCAAGCCTGCATCTGTTCGATCTTGCAGCGCATAAGCACGTCGGCAGAGGCAAAGACTAAAAGCTCGTCGCCCTTGATATTAAGCGCTCCCGAGCGTCCGATGACCTCGTGGGTGCCGTTTATCTCCTCGGTGACGTATTTTACGTGGTGACCGCTTATCATCTTAGCCATATCCCACTTGAAGCGTTTACTGTCGGGATTTTTGCTTTTGGTTGCCTTTTCAAATATCTTTTTAAAGAGACCCATATCAGAAGACCTCCCATCTGTTTTGCTCAAGTCCTGTTAAGAAGGTGTAGACACGGCGATACTCTGCTATCGCCTGCTTTGCCTTTTCGCCGTTTTTGTCAAAGTCCTTTTTACGAATGCCTCGGAGCATAATATTCTTAGGCGTTTCCTCGGGGTCGATAAGCTCAAGAGCCGCGGTCTCATATCCGTTTGCCTCCATCAGCTTGAGGCGAAGGGCATCTGTCGCCGCATCGCAAAGCTTCTGACGGAGCATTGAGTAGTCGGAAATGAAGGAAAGTGACTCGCAATTGAGCAATCGGTTCATTTCGTGGTGACAGCAGGGGGTGGACAGTATGACGTCTGCCTGCCACTCTATCGCCTTGCCGATAACTATATCGGTGGCAATATCGCACGCGTGGAGAGACACCACCATATTCACCTTGTCCTCGGTATTATAGAGGTTTACGTCGCCGCAGATGAATTCGAGTCCGTCGAAGCCTAAGGACTTGGCAACACCCGAGCAATATTCGATAACGTCGGCTTTAAGATCGACACCCGTCATCTTTACTTCTCTGCCCTTTATCACCGCAAAATAGTGGTAGACGGCAAAGGAAAGATAGCTCTTACCGCAGCAGAGGTCGCAGATGCGCAGAGCTCCGCTTTCGGGAAGATTGCCCTCAACGTCGCGCACAAGCTCCAGAAATCGGTTTATCTGGCGGAATTTCGCCTGCTTTTTGTCATATACGCGACCGTTTTGGTCACTTACCTCAAGAAGCTTCAAGAAGGGCTCGTCGCCTTTGAGTATATAATTTTTGTTTTTATTGTTCGACGTCGGTGTGATCCTCGCAAAGACCTTCGGAGCGCCGTTTCCGTCTCCGAAAAGCGCCTTTTCAAGCTTTTCGCCGCGAAGGAGGGTCGTTTTTCCCGATTTTGCGCGTTTAAGCTCGCAATCTCCCGCCGTTGTAATGAGATTTATCTGAGAAAAGCTCTCGATAAGCTCCTTTATAGGCTCATCTTCACCGCTCTTCAGATTTTTATGCTTCGCTTTATTATCGGCGTGGAAGCTCTCGATCTGCAATACGGTCTCTCCCGAAATGCTTTTAAGCGTGAGGTTAGCCTTTACCACCTCTCCGCTCTGAGGCTTTGAGAAAACCGCTTTCTTAAGAGTTTCCGTTTGCGCGCTCTTTTCTATAAGTCGCAGAAGCAGCTCTGCGTTTTTATCTATCATTTCTGTCATTTTTTCTTCTTTTTATTAGGCTCAGCCACATAATTCGGGTTGTTCTTATTACAGTAGGCGCATTTTTTGCGGCTGACGGGAATAAGGCGTCCGCAGGAGCATTTCACAAAGTCCTTGTCGGTGTAGACCTTCTCGGGCTCGGCAGGCTTCACGGGGATCTGCACGGAGGGCTCTTCACCTTCTTCGGTCTTATTTTTCTTTTTGAACTTTATAAACTCGGTCTTGCTTTCCTTACCCTCAAAGAGTCTCTTGAGGTTTTCGCGGTGCATAAATACGACCAGCGCACCGATGAGGAATGCAACGAGCGGAATAAATCCCGCGCTTCCCCACGTGCCCTTAAAGGCATAAGCCACAAGCGGGAAAAGCATTGCGGAGATGACCGAAGCCAAAGAAACGTATTTGAAGATCAGTATTATCGCAATATATATGGGTCCGATTATGAGAAACGAGAATGGCGAGAGTATGAGGATGCACGCCATCATACTGGAAACTCCCTTTCCACCCTTGAATTTGTAATATATCGGGAACATATGTCCGAGCACGGCAAAGAGTGCCGCGACTGAGCCGCCCCAGGTAAAGGGCGCGATAAGAGATCCGATAAGAATGGCTACTGCCGCCTTTGCAAAGTCGATAGCAAAAATAACGGGGGCTATCTTCTTGCCATAGGTCCTCATCATATTGGTCATTCCCGCGTTGCCGCTTCCGTGATTGCGCACGTCGTCGTTAAAAAGCTTTTTGGAAATGATGATCGAAGGATTTATACTACCGATGAAATATCCTGCCGCCATACAAAGAACGATGGCTACCAGGAGAATTATCGCCTTGACGGTCTGATCTGCCTGACCTAAGGCTGAGCAGATGACCGAATAGAGATTCCAGCCGGCTATCTGAACGGTCTGAGCGCCTTCGTTTGCAAGTGCTACAGGCGCAAGATTAAAAATATTTAAAAGCATACGTTTGTCCTTTCGGGGCAATTATTGCATATTCTTTCTTTTTGCCAAACGGTGAAGTCTTTCGTAATTTGCCTTGAGTCTGCGGTCGCGCTCCTCGGGCATGGGAACTATATCGGAGAGCTCTTCTCCGTCAAGCTCTGCGGAGAAAACGTCGTGAACCTTCATTCCGCTAAGCTGTGAGACGGGAACGTCGACCTTGATATCGTCGTCGGAAATACAGACGGCGATATCGCCCTCAAGTCTGTCAAAGGAAAATATCTTCTTCATATCAGAAAAGCTCGATCATTTCCTTGGGGCTCTGTGTGAAGTCGAAGGTAGAGCCGTCGTCGGGCATAATGGCGATCATATCCTCGATTCGGCAGCCGTAAAGTCCTTCGATATAGATGCCGGGCTCATCGGTTACTACGTGACCGCGGGCAAGCACGAGATCCTCGGGCGCTCTTCCCGAAAGGGTGGGAGCCTCGTGGATATACATTCCAACACCGTGACCGAGGGAGTGACCGAAGCGACCCTTGTAGCCTGCGTTGTCGATGATATCTCTTGCGATCTTATCGCAATCGCGGCATTTGTTGCCCTCCTTGATGTGCTCAAGCGCCGCCTTCTGCGCGGTGAGAACGGTGTTATAAAGCTTCTTCATATCGGCATCTGCCTTACCGAGAACCACTGTTCTGGTCATATCGGAGCAATAGCCGTCTACCTTTGCGCCGTAGTCCATAGTGAAGAATCCCTTTTCAAGCTTGACGTTACGGGGTACTCCGTGAGGGAGAGAGGATGCCGATCCCGAAACCGCAATGGTCTCAAAGGCAACGCCCTCGCTTCCCATTCTTCTCATAAAGAACTCAAGCTCCAAAGCGACCTCGATCTCGGTCATATTGGGAGTGATGAAATTCAGAATATGAGCAAATGCCGCGTCGGTGATAGCCTGCGCCTTCTTCATCTTCTCGATCTCGTCAAGGTCCTTGTAAAGGCGGAGACCGTCGGCAATAGCGGACGCGCCGGGAACGAGCTCCATATTAATGAGAGCCTTCTTGAATCTCTCCATAGTAGCGTAGGAAAGGGTGGCATCCTCAAAGGCAACGGTCTTGCAGCCGTTTTCTTCAAGGAGACCGCACATAGCGATTCCCATACCGTTTTCGGGGGTGACTATCTCAAACTCGGTCTGATCTACCGCCGCGCGAGCCGCCTCGATGTAGCGGAAATCGGTGAGGACGTAACTTTTACCCTTGGTTACGAGAACGAAACCGTCCTGATAGTCAAAATTTGTGATGTATCTGATATTTACGTAAGACGAAAGAATAGCGGCATCAAAGCCCTGCTCTGCCATTTTTGCCTTGAATTTCTGAAGCTTGCTCATAATTTTTACCTCTCTTTTTTATTTAAATATTTGCTTTTCGCCCCGCGAAAAGCCACCTTTTCTCTTATCTTTTCTCTATTCTCTCTTATCTCTTATCTAAAAATTGCTCATAGCAATTTTTCATCTCAAGCGCATCCTCGGGCTGAGTGCCGTCGGATTCGCATATGATTCTCGGTGCCCATCCGTCACGGGCGATCGCCTCCATCAAAGGCTCGAAATCGGGACCGTATACGCTGTCGGCGAAGGTCAGATGCTTCTTCTCGCCCGCACCCGTGTATTCGATCTTGGAGAAATGACAGTGGAGATCCATAGCGTAGCTCTCGCCAAGTCCCTCGGCAATTCTGTCGAATATCCGTCTGTAATCGTCGACGGTTACGAAAAGTCCCTGCTCTCTCGCATTCATATGACCGAAATCCACCACGGGAGCGTAACGCGCGTCTACCTTACATTGCTCGATCACCTCGTCGAGAGTGCCAAGCTGGTTGACCTTTCCCATGGTCTCGATGCCAAGCTTTATCTGAGTGTCACCCACCGCCTCGATCACCTTTTCAAGAGTGTCGCAGGAAAGCTTCATGGCTTCCTCGCGGCTGATCTTCGCCGCGCTGCCGCTGTGGATGACGACGGTATCTGCCCCCAAAAGCTCTGCCGCCCAGAGCGATTTTTGAATGTAATCGATGCTTTTCAATCTCTTTTCGGGGTCAACTCCCGAAAGAGAGATATAATACGGGGTGTGGAGCGACATAAGGACTCCGTATTTCTTTGCCTCCTCGCCTATCTTGCGAAGAGTTGCCTCACCGGCAGTCAGACCGTTGCCTGCCTCGAATTCGTAGGCATCAAGTCCGTATTCCTTGACCCACTTGGGGGCTTGGACAGTTCCCTTTCCGCCTTGAGCGTAGAAAAGGTCGCCGTTGCCACCCGGGCCGAACGTTGCTTTTTTCATATATTTTCCTCTTTTTGTGTTTTCAAATTTTGATTTATAGGGATGCGGGGGACGCGATTTCCGCTTTCTTGAAAGAAAGCTTGGCAAAGAACTTCCCCTGAAATAATTTGGTGATGTAGCCATATTGTCATTTTACACCGTGAAGATTTTAAACAAAGCCTCACTGCTATCGTGTTGCAAGTAATGCTTGAATTGCTTGCTTCAAATTTTGATTTATCGGTTAGTTGGGCGAGGCAGATTTACGCGATAGGCTCCCTTGTGTAAAGGGAGCTGTCAGCGAAGCTGACTGAGGGATTGTTTTGCTGTGAAATGTTACTTTTACAATCCCTCCGTCTCGCTACGCGATCCACCTCCCTTTACACA